>JAJDDR010000503.1 GCA_029260255.1 Phycisphaerae bacterium | reverse complement strand
CAGTGCAATGCCGGCCGTGGAGAGATAGATGTTTCGCTCCCCGGGCATGGCCAACAATGACGGTGCCATGAAAATCAACGCCCAGGCAATGCCCACGCGAAAAGCCGGTGTCCGTCCGGCCAGCCGCCAGGACCACAGTATCACGACGCCCGCGACGCCCACACCACCGAGCAGCAGCAGCAGGTGCTCCGCCCAAAAGCCGTCCAGATAGAACGCCTCGACCTGAACGAAAAGCACCCAGTCCAGCACGTACTGCGCGACGGTGCGCAGAATCACCAACACCGCCGTCGGAGTCGACAGGTCCACGCCGTACGGCGGTGGCAGATCGCCCATGCCGCCGAAGATCGAAAACCGCAGCGCCAGGTAGCCGATCGCCAGCGCCCCGATCGCCGCAAAGAGCGGCAGCAACGCGCGCAGCCGATACCCCGCGTCCTGTCCGCGCCAGCGGAGGCACTCCAGCGCAACCAACGCAGCCGGCAGGATCAGCCCCGTTTCCTTGCTTCCCATGCCCACGACGTAGAGCGCAAGGACCACAACCGCCCATCGCCACATCGGCCGACCGTCGTTGTACCACCGCAGATACGCGAGAACCGCGCCCAGCATCGTCGCCGAGACGAGCACGTCGAATCGACCGGAGATCCACAGCACCGCCTCGCTGTGAACCGGATGGATGCCGAAAACCACCGCGGCCGCCAGCGAGACCAAGCGGTCACCCGTCAGTCGTTGCGCGAGCCGCGATACCATAAACACGCACAGCAGGTGCAGCGCGAGGTTCGTCAGGTGGTATCCAAAGGCGTTCATGCCCCAGATGCGGTACTCCAGGGCAAACGACAGTATCGCCATCGGTCTGAAAAACGGCAGGACGCCCTCCGGAGTCCACCACACCGCACTCGCGTCCGTGTCCATCGTCGGTGACGTCAGAAGCCCGGGGATGTCGGACCATGCCAGGTCGTGGGCCGTTCCGAGGTAAACATAATCATCGGCCACGAACGGGTTGAACAGGCTCGGCAGGTGCAACACGGCCACCAGCACCAGGATCCAGCCGATCCCCGCCGTGTTCGCGCCCGGCAGCGCTCTCGCGGTATCCTGATTCGTTTCGTTCGCCGCCATGGCCTTGCTGCTCTCGATGCCCGGTCTCCAAGGGACGCGGCATTATCAGCAAGATGTGCCCTCAACTCAAGAATCGCGGCAGAACCCCGCCGCAAGGTCGGAGGAAGGCCGGTCGATCCCGCGGGTCAGCGCCTCGGCGTCAGTTCGTACTGCATCTCGACGGGTTCGCTCGGCTCCGTGAATAGATCCAGATCAGCCTTGCAGAACGGTGCCAGAAGGTCGCAAAACAGGTCGACCCAGTCGCGTTTGATTTCCTTGCGCAGGTGCGCGTGGATCGAGTTCATGGTCTTGATGAGCATCGGAGCGATCGGTCGCAATCCGATGTCCCAGACGTGCGCGTGTGTTCCCGTCACGAACGCGTCGGCCCGCTGAACATCCAACCCCGCGGCGGCGAAATGCCGCTCCCAGGACCGACGATCGCACAAACCAGGCCACGTCTCCAGACGCCCTCTGCCCATCAAATGAAGCCAGTGGTCGCCCAGAACCTCACGGTGCTTCTCGAACGTGAACTGCTTGATCGCGTCCAGCTTCACCTGAAGCACGATCGTGCCGCCGGGCGCCGTGATACGGCCGATCTCGCGCAGAAACGCGTCAACTTCGGACACCCAATACGTTGCGTTGCAGTACACCGTTTGAAACGCATCGTTCTCAAACGGCAGGCGTTCGTTGTGATCCTGCCGCAAGAGGCGATCGTAGAAGCCGAGTCGTGACGCCTTGGCCAGCAGGCTCGGCTTGACATCCGTGCCGCAGTCCATCCGCCAATCCGGCTCGCGCGCGATCGGTGGCTGATAGTCGTCGTCCACGTGATCGAAGACGTCGGCGTGCTCTGTGTTGGCCCGCTCGAGATCGCGGACGGCCTCGAAGACGTCGAACGAGGGATCAAACCGCCCGCCGGCATGCAGAAAGCTGAACACGCCGTCCCCGCAACTCAGGTCGATGCTCGGAGCGCGCATGGGCACGCGGCTTAGCGCGTTGCTTCGCAGCACCATCCAGAACGCGTTTTCGGGTCGAAGCCAATAGGCGTTGATGAACCGGCGGTTCTTCTCGAGCGACGATGTGGTTGCCGTTGGCACCGGCGACTCGGTCACACTTGCTTGCACGCGAACTCCCTTTCGATAAACGCGTCGACGTGAATCGTGTCGACACGGCTGAGGCGGTGTGCGTTCTGTGCCGCACCGATCCAGCCGCTTTGGGTCGTGAATCCATTCACGAACCCGGTGACCGCGCACCGTTGTGCGATTCGGTCATCAAAACTCCCGTACGGATACGAGAACGGACGCTCGCAGACGCCCAGCCCGTCACGAAGGATCGACGCGCACCGCGCCAAATCGTGAACCTGTTCGTGCCCGGTGAGTCGCTCGTACGGAACGTGCCGGTGCCCGTGCCCGCCGATTGTATGCCCCGCTCCCTGCATGGCGATGAGCTGATCCCAGTTCATATACCAGCGTGACGCGTAGTCGCCCGAGACGCCGATGTGTTCGGCGAAGAGATCGTCGATCATTCGCTCACGTACATCGAGCGGCAGGATCTGCGTCAGGAGGAACTTGACGCGTGCCCGCTCCGGTGTCTCGTACGCGTACACGCGCAACGCCGCCTCCGTGTCAACGAAGTGGCGGTTTCGCGTGTCCGTCGCGTTCTCATCGAGCCATCGCTGAACCGCTTCCCACCATTGCGCAGTCGTCAGCGCGCACATCAAGAGATGAATCTGATGCGCCGTCGACATCCCCGTTCCCGTAAGAACATCGGTCTGCACGAAGAACACGCCGCGCAACCCGCGTGATTCCAGGATCGGAAACACGACCTCAGCATGGTCCGCGAGGCAGTCATCAAACGTCAGAAAAAAGGCATCGCCCGGAACCGCGGTTCTGCCCGCACGCCACGCGACGTACGTCGGCCAGTCGATCGGTGTCAGCACCTCACACAACCTGTCGAGCTGATCCGTGAACGCCGCCGTGCTGAGACCGCGTATCTCGCGCTCCGCGGTACCCGCGCGGTCGCGGACGTAGTGATACATGATCGCCAGACATCGGGACATCGACGTTGAGCATCCTCTCCGGCTGTTGCCACCCGCGCTCCCCTCTGCCGAGCGCGCGGCGACACGCACAGGTTATATATATCGGTCGGAGCCCCGATTCCCTGCACCGTACGGCCTGTATCCGACGCCCCGCGGCGCCGTCCGGTGCGGCGTGTTGCGACCGATTGATCCGCTCGTTCCGGAAACTCACAGGCGAGACCGCTCGTGGCGGCCTCGTGTGCACGGCCACCGTGTTCGGAAAGCAGACGCGACCGCCGGTAGCTGCAGCTGTGAGTTTATGTGTCGAGGGCAACTGTTCCACACTATCGGGTGCGTCCCGGATTGGGAGACAATCCCGTCGGCACACACGGATCGAGGGCTCGTCGGGCGTGAAAACGTGGCCTCTTGTCATTCCGAGCAAGGCGAGGAATCTCGCTGAGCTGTCCGGTCACGGCCAGATTCCTCGCGTCACTCGGAATGACAGATCGCGACGCATGCACTTGGCGCGCAAAGTACCACCACCCATATTGGGATGGCCCCCGCGCTCGCGGACGCAACGTCCAAACGCCGCCGCTCACCTTGACTCGGGCGCCGGTGTCTGCGAGATTCCCTCCGGCCGGACACGCCGCTCGGGCTTCCCGTTCCGGTCGGATGTCCTTTGCAAAGATCGCCTCAAATGAGAATCCCCTCCATCCTCCGAGATCTGCGAATCGATCGCTGCAAGACGACGGCCGGTCGGTGCAGCCTGGTCCTGGTGCTCCTACCGCTGCTCGTCTGCGCCTGCGATTCACGGCAGCGCGAGCCGGAGTACCGCGCGCTAAGCGGCACATTCGACAAGATCAACGTACAAACGGGAGCCGTGACCTTCCGCTTTCGAAGCGACAAGACCGGAGAGTACCGCGAGGAACGCGGGCTCGTTCCTCCGGAAACCGAAATCCTCATCGACGGAAAAATCTCTGAGCTGAGCGAGGTCGAACCCGGCGAGGAAGTGTCCGTAGTCTGGCGGATCGAGAAACGCGGCGCCCGGCAACTCGTCACCGCCCTCAAGATCCTAGTCGCACGCGGCGTTTCGGCACCACCGACCCCATGACTAGTGCTTGGTGTGCTCTTCCGGGCGCGGTGGTGTCGGCAACGGAACGTCGTCGGAACGTAATCGCACCCGCGGAAACTCGAACGGCGGGCGTGACGCCATGTCACACGCCAGCTTGATCGCCGCCTTCATACTGCCCGCGTCGGCCATGTTCCTGCCGGCGATGTCGAACGCCGTCCCGTGGTCCACGCTCGTCCGCACGATGGGTAAGCCCAGCGTGATATTCACCGCCGAGTTGAACGCCAGAAGCTTGACCGGGATGAGCCCCTGATCGTGGTACATCGCCACCACGCCGTCGTACCGGCCGGCGGTCACCTGATGGAAAAGCGTGTCCGCCGGCAACGGGCCGTGAACATCGATTCCCAACTCGCGCGCCATCGTCATCGCCGGTTCGATGATGCGCGACTCCTCGTCCCCGAATCGCCCGCCCTCGCCGGCGTGCGGGTTGAGCCCGGCCACCGCGATGCGCGGGTGTGCGATGCCCCAGTGGCGCCTGAGCGCTTCGTCCAGCAGATCGATCGGCTGAAAGACCAGCCCGATCGTGAAACGATTGCACAGCTCAAACACACCGACGTGCGTGCTGGCCAGAGCGACCTTGAGGGGACCGCCCTCGAACATCATCGTCACACGCTTGCAGTTGAAACGTTCGCCAAGCAGTTCGGTGTGTCCCGGAAGCTTGCACCGGGCGAGCTTCCAACTCGTCTTGTTGATCGGACCCGTAACGATGGCGTCGACCCGCCCGGCCTTCGCCGCCTCGATCGCGTCCTCAACGAACCGCAGAGACGCGGCCCCGCCTTCGCTGCTGGCGCTCTTGAGACTCGCGCCGACCGAGTATTCGTCGTAGTCCGCCAGGACCACGCCTGACTTTACCGACGTCACCTGCTCGTGCGGGCACCGGTACCAGCAAGGGTCGAACTCCCCGATGCCGGCCGCCACTTCCAGTGGATCCTCCATGCCGTAGATGATGAAGCGGCCCAACGCACGAATCTCGGGATCAGCCAACGCCTTGACGACGACCTCGGCGCCGATACCCGCGGGGTCACCCATGGTGATGGCCACGCACGGCTTCTGCGACGGATGTCGCGCCCGCAGCAAATCGAGGTACGCCGCGGCGTCGATCATGCGAACCCGTGGGTCTTGAGATGTTCGAGCGTCAGTCCACCGCCCGAAGCGGATCCGAGCCGATGCACCACCGTTCGCGTAATGATGTCCGACTCGATGTTCACGCGGTCGCCGATCTGAAGACGGAGCAGGGTCGTCAGCTCGAGCGTCGTCGGTATCAGTGCGACGCTGAACGCAGGCCCCTTCACCGCCGCAATCGTCAATGAGACCCCGTCGATCGCAACCGAGCCCTTGGGAATCAGAAACGGAACGACTTCGGCATCCGGCTCAAAGCGCAAAATGTACTCACCGCCGCTCGTGTCGCGCGATTTCAACTGCGCCGTCCCGTCGACGTGACCTTGTACGAAATGACCGTCCACCGCGTCGCCGACGCGCAGCGATGGCTCCAGGTTCAGGTGCATGCCGTTACGAAGTGTACCCAACGTCGACCGCCGCAGCGACTCGCCCACCACGTCGAATTCCATAAGTGCCCCGGTCGCGTTGGCCACCGTCAGGCACACGCCGTTGACGCAGATGCTGTCGCCGTGCGACACGGTCGGTGCCAGTTTGGGAGAACCGATGGTCAGCCGGGAGTGCCCGGCGCCGGGGCGGAACCCCGTCACCACCCCCGAATACCTGATGATTCCCGTGAACATGCAGCGTGGCTCCAGCGACCCGGATCGAGGCACCCACCCGACGTACCCGCCGGCGGATGACTATCCACCCGTGTCCGTCGTCTCATCGCCCGTGCCGTCCCCACCGCCGTCGTCAGTCGCGACAGGTGGAGAGGTCGCGCCGAGCCCGTCCTCGACGATGGCGTTGATAAGATCCTCGCTCTCGATTCCGAGGAGACGAAGCGCGTTCCTCATGCCGTCCGGCAGAAGGGTCGGATCCTGAGTGATCTCGTCGATGTCCTCGAAATACAGCAGTTCCCCCTCGGGATCGGTCGGCTGATTCGCGAACACCGTACGCTCGATCTGGAGCACCCCGCAGCCGGCCACGCCGCCGACCGCGAGAACGCATACCAGTCGCATCAACAATCGCTTGTGCATGGCAAAATCACCGCGTTACGTTTAACACCCTTTCATCGGCGTCCTGCGCCGCCTGGTACACCTCCCCCCGCGATATTGTATCGTCGACCGCCGCACCGGGCAAAAGTTACTGGGGTCAGAGCGCTTTTAGTCACTAGTGAGCCTCCTCTCCACTTGTCGAATCTTCCGCTTCAGGGCGGCGCTCGCCGAGTCGATTCGACGGACGGCCGCAGTTACGCCGCCGTGCGATCCGTATCCCAGAGTGGCAGCCACTTCTCGAGCGCGGTACCCGAACCGACGACGCGCCAGAAACGCCGCCACCGCACGCGATGCGTCGTCATTACGCCGGCCATCGGACCATCGGGAGCGGTCGGCATCGAACGCATCCGCCACGGCTGACGCGATCGTTTCCAACGACGGTCGATGACGCAGACGCTCCAACGCCGGCACTGAAGAATCTGCCGGTCGGCCTTCCAGCATCGCGCGAATACGCTGCGTAAACGCCTCGCCGCCAACGATCATGCCAGCGACCGCATCCTTCAACGGAGACGGCGGCACCTCCGCGATACCGGCTGTGATGAAACGGCGGTACCCGCGCCGAGCCTCTTCAGGGTCACGCCCGAACTCGCCGAGCACGTCGCCATACGTCACCCATTCCAATTGCCGCGAAGCCCGTTGATACCCCGGATAACTGCCCCACGCCCACTGCTCTGGGTGGTCCACCATTCTTGCCCGGACCGGGTTGAGGTGAATGTATCGACTGACCTCCCAGAAGTGCCCTTCGCTTTCGATCAGGTGGGCCTTGTAACGCCCTTGAAAGAGGTGACCGTGACGCCGGTGGCGAATGTTGTAGTAGCTCGTGTAACTGCCATTGAGGTGCTGCATGCCGGCGGACAGGTTCGGCTCGGGCGTCTCAACGAACAGGTGATCGTGATTGT
>JAJDDR010000502.1 GCA_029260255.1 Phycisphaerae bacterium | reverse complement strand
CACCTCTTGCAACGTATCGCGCTCTTCATCACTCAATCGAACAACGTACTTCTTCTGCATCGGGAAACCTCCTTGTCTTCCGAAACGTCAAAAACAAGAAGGTAGGATAACCCCGATTATGAGCTGTGACAAAGCACTAGGCCTCATTTCAAACGATTGGTATGACGCGTGTGCCGTCGCGCGTTCGACGTCGGCGTCCATGGGACACGCAAGCGCTCGGGACGTTGCGGTCCGGCGTGCTCCGGCGTGCAGTTTTGCCGTGGGAGACGGGGTGGCAACGGGCAGGCGCGGCGGACGAACCGTCGGTAGCGCTCGGGGCTCTATCGCGGTCTCGCCGGGCAGGCGATCAGGGCCGGTCGGCGTGACGAAATCGGCGAAAACGACTACACTCAGGCCCGTACGCCTCCGGTATCGTTCCGGGTCGGCGGATACGGTCGAACGCGTCAACGAGATCGGCACCGACGACGACACCAGTAACGGATGATGTGAAATCTGATGGACTTTGAACTTCCCGATGAGATGGTCGCACTACGCGACATGGCCAGGAGATTCGCGGCGGAGGAAATCGCACCTCACGCACGAGCCTGGGATCGCGACGGCGAGATTCCGCTGGAGACAATCAAGAAACTGGGCGAGCTCGGCTTCATGGGGGTGCTGGTTCCGACGGATCTCGACGGGGCGGAGTTGGGGTATCTGGGCAACTCAATCGTCATGGAGGAGGTTGCGCGGCAGTGCGGGGGCACGGCGCTCATGCTGGCCGCCCACAACGGGCTGTGCCTGGGGCACCTGCTGGTTGCGGCGAATGACGAGCAGCGCAAGAAGTACATTCCACCGCTCGCGCGCGGCGAGATGATCGGTTCGTGGTGCCTGACGGAGCCTGGCAGCGGGAGTGACGCGGCGGCGTTGAAGACGACGGCCGTGCTCGATGGCAACGAGTGGGTGCTGAACGGCTCGAAGATGTTCATCACCAACGGGCATCGCGCGGGGCTCTTCGTCGTTACGGCCCGGACGTCCGAGGAGAGCAAGACACGGGGCATCAGCGCGTTTATCGTCGAGCGCGACGCGAAGGGTCTGATCATCGGTCCGAAAGAGGACAAGATGGGCATGCGGGCCAGCGACACGGTGCCGGTCACGCTCGAGGACGTCCGCGTCCCGAAGGAAAACCTCTGCGGCGCGCTCAACAACGGGTTCATCGACGCGCTGACGGTGCTCGAACGCGGGCGTATCACGATCGGCGCTCTGTCGGTCGGTCTGGCGCGCGGCGCACTCGAGGAATCATTGGCGTACGGCAAGGAGCGAGAGCAGTTCGGCAAGCCGCTGGTGGCGCATCAGACCATTCAGATGCTGCTGGCGGATATGGCCATGGAGACCGACGCGGCGCGTCTGCTGGTTCGTAGAGCCGCGCTGAAGCAGGACGCCGGCGAGTCGAGTGAGATGGAATCGTCGATGTGCAAGTTGTTCGCCAGCGAGATCGCGACGAAGGCGTGTCTCAACGGAATTCAGATTTGCGGGGGTTACGGTTACACCAAGGACATTCCCATCGAGAGACTGATGCGTGACGCCAAGCTCTGCGAGATCGGCGAGGGGTCCAGTCAGGTGCAGCGGATGATCATCTCGCGGCGCCTTCTCGACCTTGGAGGCAAGTGATCATGGACTACGACCTGAGTGAAGATCACCGGATGTTGCAGGAGTCCATACGCGATTTTTCGGTCAACGAGGTCGCACCGGGCGCCGAGAGCAGAGACCGTGAGGGGGAGATTCCGCAGTCGCTGCGCGAGCAGTTGGTCGAGTTGGGGCTGATGGGAATCTGCATCCCGGACGAGTTCGGCGGGGCGGGGCTGGACTGCTTGGCCGGGTCTATTGTTGTCGAGGAGATCTCGAAGTCGTGCGCCGGAACGGGCGTGCTGATCAGCGCGCACAACTCGCTGTGCGTCGACCCGATCATCGCGTTCGGCACGGTCGAGCAGAAGGCGAAGTACCTTCCGATGCTCGCGAGCGGAACGGTCGGGTGCCTTTCGCTCACGGAAGCGGGCAGCGGGAGCGACGCAGGGGCGGCGAGCTGCATGGCGGTCGAGGAGGCGGACGGCTGGCGGATCAACGGCAGCAAGATCTTCATTACAAACGGCAAGGAAGCGGGCGTCATGGTGCTGATCGCCGTGACCGATCGCGAAAATCCGAAGCGCCGGTTGAGCGCGTTCATCGTCGAGAAGCCGTGGGACGGGTTGCGCGTCGGCAAACTCGAGAAGAAGCTCGGCATCCGGTGCAGTTCGACGGCGGAGTACGTGTTCGAGGACTGCCTGATTCCGAAGGAGAATCTTCTTGGCGAGCGTGGCAGGGGAATGCACGTCGCACTGGCCACGCTTGACGGCGGTCGTATCGGCATTGCGTCGCAGGCGCTGGGCATCGCGGGGGCGTCGTTGCACGAAGCCGCGAATTACGCGGGCACGCGCGAGCAGTTCGGGCGTCCGATCGGTAAGTTTCAGGCCATTCAGAACAAGATCGCGGACATGGCGGTTCGCATGGAGGCGTCGCGCTGTCTGATTCACCGCGCGGCGTGGATGAAGGATGAGAAGCAGGCGTACAGCTACTACGCGGCGATGGCCAAGCTCTACGCGAGCGAGACGGCGTCGCTGTGCGCGAACCACGCGGTGCAGGTGTTCGGGGGTTACGGATACTGCCAGGATTATCCTGCTGAGCGCTTTTTAAGGGATGCCAAGATCACGGAGTTGTATGAGGGCACCAGCGAGATTCACCGGATCGTCATCGCGCGCGGCGTGATGAAGGAAGCGGAACAGGGATTCACAGCAAAGGTGTGACAGCAATGATCGACACAAAGAAACCCATCGCCGTCATCGGCGCCGGGACCATGGGGCGGGGTATCGTCCAGGTGTTCGCTCAGTCGGGGTTCGACGTGAAGATGCACGATGCGGTGCCCGCGGCTATGGAGAGCGCAATCGCGTCAATCGGCAAGATGCTCAACCGCGCGGTTGAGAAGGGCAAGATGGAGAAGGCCGACGCCGATGCGGCGATTGGGCGCATCACGCCGGTGGACACGCTGTCGGACATCGGCCGGCCGCAGATGATCATCGAAGCCGCGACCGAGAACCCGACGATCAAGATTGAGATACTCAAGTCGATAGATCCGCTGGTCGAGCCGGGCGGCATCATCGCGACGAACACCAGCAGCATCAGCGTCACGAAGCTCGGCGCTGTGATGTCCGCCCCCGGGCGCTTCATCGGAATGCACTTTTTCAATCCCGTCCCGCTGATGAAGCTCGTCGAAGTGGTGAGCGGGCTGGAGACGTCGGAAGAGACGATCAAGGAGACGTGCGATCTGGCCGAGACGGTCGGCAAGACGCCGCTGAAGGTGAACGATCACCCCGGGTTCGTGTCCAACCGCGTGCTGATGCCGATGATCAACGAGGCGGTGTTCACGCTGCAGGACGGGGTGGCCGACGCCGAAACGATCGACGGCGTGATGAAGATGGGCATGAACCACCCGATGGGACCGCTGGCGCTGGCGGACCTGATCGGGACGGACGTCTGCCTTTTCATTCTCGAGGTGCTGCACCGTGACCTGGGCGAAGACCGCTATCGGCCTTGCCCGCTGCTGCGTAAGATGGTGGATGCCGGGCGGCTGGGAAAGAAAACGAAACGCGGATTTTACAGTTATGAATGAGGCGCAGGCGGCAGTGTCATGATCGCGGTGATTGACGAAACCAAGGACGAGTTGGCAGAGTTGTGCCGGCGGCACCGCGTGCAGACGCTTGAAGTGTTCGGCTCGGCCGCGGACGGGACGTTCAAGCCGGAGTCGAGCGACATTGACTTCTTGGTCGAGTTCTATCGGCTCGGTCCCGGCGAGTGCTACGGGGCTTATTTCGGCCTGCTGGAGGCTCTGGAGGACCTGTTCAAGAAGCGCATCGACCTTGTTGATGTCGAGTGCTTGAAGAACCCGTATTTCATCAAAGGCGTCAACCGCAGCAGAGAGGTAGTCTATGACGCGCGATCCGCGGATGTACCTGCATGATATGCTGGATGCCTGTCGGTTTCTCCTGGAATTCACCGCCGGCAAGTCGGTGGCGGATTACAAGACCGATCGCGGCTTCCGATCCGCCGTCGAGCGTGAACTCCAGATCATCGGAGAGGCGTTGATCCAACTCGAACCGTGTGCTCCCGATTTGGCCGCCAAGATCAGCGAGCACCAGCAGATCATCCACTTTAGACATGTGTTGGTTCACGGGTATCATAGCTTGAAGGCGCAGCTTGTGTGGGACGTCATCGAGCGGAAACTGCCGACCTCCGATCCGAATTGGAGACGCTGCTGCCCGACACGCAATGACACACGAGGAGATCGAGACCCATGGCTAGCAACACGATTGCCCGCGTTACCTTCGACGGTCATCTGGCCACCGTCACGATCGCGACCGAGGGCGGTCTGAATGTGATGTCGTCCGCCGCGATCGCGCAACTGGGCAAGGTCATCGATGAGGTGGCGGAGAATCGTGAGATCCGGTTTGCGGTGATTCGGGCCGAGGGCAAGGTCTTCGTTGCCGGGGCGGACATCAGGGAAATGATGGAGTACGACGCGGACTCGGCACAGGATTTCGGCGAGCTCGGTTCGGCGGTTTGCGACGCGATCGAGGCGCTGCCTTGCATCACCGTCGCGGCCATTCACGGTGCCGCGCTCGGTGGCGGGCTCGAGATCGCTCTGGCGACCGATTTCCGCATCGCCACGGTCAACGCCAAGATCAGCCTACCTGAAACAACGCTGGGATTGATACCCGGATGGGGTGGCGTGCCGCGGGCGTGCCTGCTCGCCGGGGTCTCGGCGGCGACGCGATTGATATTCGGCGGTGTTCCGATCTCGGCCGAGGAGGCGAAGTCGATCGGGCTGGTCGATGAGGTGGTGCCGGACGTCGGCGCGCTTGATGACGCGGTGAAGGCGTTGCGTGCATCGCTCGCCAAGGGCAGCCCCACGGCGATCGCGATGGTCAAGCAGGCGCTGTGCGACGGCGACGACGTCGGTGCGTTCGCGGATTGCTTCAACGGACCGGAGTCGCGCGAGGGGATGGCCGCTTTCACCGAGAAGCGTCCGGCAAAGTGGATGAAAGATTGAGGGGTTCATGAGCATCAGTCCCGACGTCGAGAAAAAGTCAGCCGCAGGCAGCGCGGAGAAATCCTACGCCGGTCCTGAGGATCTCGCGGCGTTCGATCCGGCGACGTCGTTGGGCGTGCCCGGCGCGTACCCGTACACCCGCGGTATTCATCGCGAGATGTACCGTAAGCGCCTGTGGACGATGAGGCAGTTCGCCGGGTTCGGGTCGGCCGACGATACCAACCAACGGTTCAAGTTTCTGCTGGAGAAGGGTCAGACGGGGCTCAGCACGGCCTTCGACCTGCCAACGCTGATGGGCCGGGACAGTGACGACCCTCTGGCACTTGGTGAAGTCGGTCGTTGCGGCGTTGCGATCTCCTCGCTGGCGGACATGCGGCGTCTGTTCGCGGACATCGACCTGGCATCGGTCAGCACCAGCATGACGATCAACGCGCCGGCGGCGATCCTGCTGGCGTTTTACATTGCCGTTGCCGAGGAACAGGGACACACGCCCGATCAACTCCGCGGCACGCTGCAAAACGACATTCTCAAGGAGTTTCACGCGCAGAACGAGTACGTCTTTCCGCCGCGGCCTAGCGTGAAGCTGGTGATCGACACGATCGAGTACGGCACCAACGAGATGCCGCTGTGGAACACGGTCAGCGTCAGCGGCTACCACATCCGCGAGGCGGGCGCGACGGCGGCCGAGGAGCTTGCGTTTACGCTCGCCGACGGCATGGAGTATACGAGGCTGTCGATTGAGCGCGGGCTCGACGTCGATGCGTTGGCCCCGCGGATCAGCTTCTTCTTCGACGCCCATAACGACTTCTTTGAGGAGATCGCTAAATTCCGGGCGGCGCGGCGTATCTGGTCGAACGTGATGCGTAATCGGTTTGCGGCGAAGAACGAGCGAAGCTGGTGGCTGCGCTGTCATGCCCAGACCGCCGGCGTGAGCCTGACCGAACAGCAGCCGATGAACAACGTCGTGCGTGTGGCGCTTCAGGCGCTGGCGGCTGTGCTCGGCGGGACGCAGTCGCTGCACACCAACAGCATGGACGAAACGCTGGCGTTGCCGACGGCCGAAGCGGCGAAGGTCGCGCTGCGCACGCAACAGATCATCGCCCACGAGTCGGGCGTTACGCAGACGGTCGACCCGCTGGCCGGAAGTTACTTTGTCGAGAAACTGACCAACGAGATCGAGGCGAAGGCACAGTCCATCTTCGATCAGATCGACGCGATGGGCGGCGTTCTGAACGCGATCGACCGCGGCTACTTCCGCCGGGTCATTGCCGAGTCGGCGATGCGCGAGAACCAGCGCATCGAATCGGGCGAGCAGACAATCGTGGGTGTGACCGATTTCGTCGACGACGAGCCTCAGTCGATTCCGTTGCTGGAGATCACGCAGGAGACGGAGGACGAGCAGGTCGCCGGGCTCAAGCAACTCAAGAACGATCGCGACGCCACGAAGCACAAACAGGCTTTGGAGAATCTCAGAACGGTCGCCCACGACGGGGGCAACGTAATGCCCGCGTTGATCGACGCGGCGAAATCGGACGCGACCGTCGGGGAGATGATGACAACGATGCAATCCGTCTTCGGAAGCTACGACGGCGGGCCGGAGTGGTGAAACGACCGGGATGGCGTCGCACGCAGATGTTGAGTTGACGATGAACGTCAGGTATTATCTTGATGAGGAGACCGGTGAGCCTCATCTGTATCGACATGGGGTCTCGGCGGAGGACGTTGAAGACGTGCTGGCCAGACCGTGCGGGTCATGAGGGCGCCCGTGTAGCGATTGGGCAGGCCCGTTCGGGGCAGTATTTGCGAGTGATCTGTGTGCCTGACCCGGAACCTGAAAGCGTGTTCGTGATTACCGCGTACGAACTGAAAGGCAGACCGCTGACCGCGTACAAACGGCGGATGCGCCGGAGGCTATGATGGTGGAGAGCAGGTTTCCGGAAGGCTGGGACAAGGAACGGGGCCGCCGGGTGTTGGCACACTACGACCGACAGACGGAGGATGAGGCCGTCGCCGAAGACGAGGCGGGATACGAAAACCGCAGAGAATCTTCCGTTGAAGTCCCTATCGAGCTTGTCCCCGCCGTGCGCGAACTGATCGCCAAGCACAAGCGGTGAACGCTCGCGCCTTGCGCCTTTCGGGCCCATGCCGGGCGCCGGGAGACGCAGCAGGCGCCGCGGGCGGCACGCGCGTGTCGGCGCCGCGTCCCGGGGAGGGGCTGTATTGCAGGCCGGTGTTCGATGCTGGGCTTAATCATGGGCGCGCTCGGTGCAGTGGCTCGGTACACGGTAGTCACGCATGC
>JAJDDR010000501.1 GCA_029260255.1 Phycisphaerae bacterium | reverse complement strand
ACACGCGAACGATCGGATTAAGGCGGTCATCCGCCACCATCCGCGCGCCGGCCGGCGGCGCCACACGCTCCCCCAGCCGCGCGGGCAGCAGACCGCGGCCCTCGGCGTAGAGTGTTGCGTTGTAAAAGTCCGGATCGACCTGATCACCCAGGAACACGCCCACGCCACCGCCCGCGCCGACAAACTCCGCCAGCGCCGCCGCCGCCGGCTCACTCACGCGGTAGACGTTGGCCAATAGGACCGCGTCGAACCCGGTCAGATCCGCGTCTTCCAGTTCCGTCTCATCGATGATCTCCAACTCGTTTCCGCTGAAAACCTCCCCCGACGGGCGCAGCGCCGTCGACAGAAGCGTCACCTCGTCGCGGAAGCTGTCGGACGACGGCTCACCGTTGACGATCAGAACGCGCACCGCCTCGATCGTCTGAACCGCCAGCGCCCGCGTGTCATCGATCGGCAGCGCGTCGCCGGGCAACGAAACGCGCGCCCAGTTCCACCCAGGCCGCCCGAACGCCAGAGACACCGGTACCGATACTACGTCGCCCCCCGGGATGCGGTCCACCGTGACGGTCGACTGCGCCGCCGCGCCCGCGAACACCTCCAGATTCAACGTCTCCGCAGGTCGGTCCGAGTAGTTCCCGACCGCGGCAACGATCGACTCCTCAACGTCGGCCACGAACCGGCTGCGCCGCGACACCAGATCGATCACCGCGAGATTGCGCGCGTCATCGCTGCCCACATCCACCAGGATCAGAGAGAGTTCCTTGTCGCGCCCCCGCCACTCGGCCAGCGGTGCGATCGCGCTGGGTTCGGCACCGGCAGCGCTCTGCACGCCGGCGCGAATCCAGTCACCGTGCTGAAAATCACTGATGAAATAGACGGCCACGTTCACCGCGTCCGGCCGCTCGTCCAACGTGCGCCGAAGCGATTGGAAGACCTCGCGCACGGGCAACCCGAACTCCGACACGCTCATCCCTTCGAGTCGCGAGAAAAGGTCCGCCGTCTGCCGCGGATCCAGATACACGCCCGCGGCGACGGGTGTGTCGATCGCCGACGTGCGCAAGACGGTCACCGTGTCACGCGGTGATTGCTCGCGGAGCAACGCGACGAGTTGGCGAACGCCGCGCTTGGCCCGGTCGAACACCGTCTCGTCGCCGGACTCGTAACCCATGCTGAACGAATCGTCGATGACGAAGATGCGCTCGGTCCGCTCGGCACCCCCCAACAACGCCGCAAGACCCTGCGGTCGAAAGAAGGGACGCGCCACCAGCGTCGCCAGAAGCAGCACCGCCAGGCAACGCATCATCAGCAGAATGAAATCCTCCAAACGCACGCGCCGGCGATTGCGCCGCTCGGCCGCCAGAAGAAACTCGATCGCCGCCCACCGAACACGCTTGAAACGCCGACGCGCCAGCAGGTGGATCAGAATCGGCACGCCTACCGCCCCCGCCCCGCCCCAGAAGAGACCAGGCCAGACGAACGCAGCCAGCAGTCCCGATGCCGTACCCATCATTCCCTTCGTGCCTTCTTGTTTATGTGTCTACGCGCCTTCCGCATCACGCCGTAGACCGCTGCCGGTGCAATCGATTGCCCAGATACCGCGCTAGTGTTACATCCAGCGGGTCGGCCGTGCTCAGCAACTCGTAGTCGATCGCGTGGTCGAGACACGTCGCCCGCAGACGGCTGACGAACGACTGCACCGCCTCGAGATAAGCGCTGCGCAGCGACTGCGGATCGGTGCGAATCTCGACGTCGAGATCCTCCATACCTTCGAAAAGCGTCTGTTCCGTGAACGGAAACTCCAACTCGTCCCGATCCAACACGTGCAACACCAGCACGTCGTGCTGCCGGAAACGCAGGCGCTGCAAACCGTTCACGATGTCGTCGAAGTCCGTCAGCAGATCGGAGATCAGAACCACCATCCCGCGCCGCGGCATCTGCTCCGCGAGGTGCGGAAACACCGTCTTCGTATCCGTCGCCTCGTCCGGCGTCGTCTCCTCGAGGGCGCGAATGAACCCGACCAGAGACGCCCGGTTCGCCGATACCGGCTGCTGCCGGCGGATGCGCTTGTCGAACAGCGTCAAGCCCACCCCGTCCTGCTGGTGGAGGAGCAAGTGCGCGATGCAGGCAGCCGTCGTCGCGGCGTACTCCCATTTGGTCATGCGGTCAGAGTCGGGATGCTCCGGATACGCCATCGATCGCGAACAGTCCAACACGATGTGGGTCCGCAGATTGGTCTCGACCTCGTACTCCTTGATCAGCAGGCGGTCGGTCTTCGCGTACGCCCGCCAGTCCAGGTGCCGCACGTCGTCACCGGGCACGTACTGCCGGTGGTCCGCGAACTCGACACTGAACCCCTTGTACGGGCTCTTGTGCAATCCGCTGACGAAGCCTTCGACCACACGGCGAGCGCGCAGCTCCAACCGCGAGATCTTCGAAAGGACCTCAGGTCGATAGTAGTTTGGAGAATCGCTCATTGCGCATCACGTCGGTTTCGTTCGGGCGAATCACGTCCAGAAGCTGCTCGATCACGCGGTCCGTCGTATACCCCTCCGCCTCGGCCGAGTAGTTCGTCACGATGCGGTGACGCAACACTGGACGAGCCAGATCGCGCACGTCGTCCGTCGATACGTGATACCGCCCGCGGAGCGCCGCCAGCGCCTTGCCGCCGACGATCAGCGCCTGCACCGCACGCGGACCGGCGCCCCACGTGAGCATTTTGTTCACGAAGTCCGGCGCACCTTCCTCGCCCGGTCGCGTCGCCCGTACCAGGTCCAGCGCGTGGCGAATCACGTCCGGAGCCGCAGGGATGCGACGCACGAGCTGCTGGAATTCGAGAATCTCGCTTCCCGCGAACACGGCACTGGCCGTCTCCGCCGCCGCCACCGTCGTCCGCTCGGCGATCTCGTACTCCTGCTCGTACGACGGATAGTCCACGAACACCTTGAACATGAACCGGTCCTGCTGCGCCTCCGGAAGCGGATACGTCCCCTCCTGTTCGATCGGGTTCTGCGTCGCCAGCACGAAAAACGGCTGCGACAACACGTGACGCTCGTTGCCCACCGTCACCTGTCGCTCCTGCATCGCCTCCAGCAGCGCGGCTTGTGTCTTCGGCGGTGTCCGGTTGATCTCGTCGGCCAGAATCACGTGCGCGAAGATCGGTCCCGGAATGAACTTCAGCGCACGCTGCCCGCTGGTCTTGTCCTCCTGGATGACGTCCGTGCCGGTGATGTCCGACGGCATCAGGTCCGGCGTGAACTGGATGCGACTGAACGAAAGCTCCAGGCATTGCGCGACCGTCGAGATCATCAGCGTCTTCGCCAGCCCCGGAACGCCCTCCAGAATCACGTGTCCGTTCGACAGAACGGCCACCAGAAGCTGGTCGAGAACGTCGGACTGACCGACGATGACCCGACCGAGTTCCTTGCGAATTCTCTCGTAACCGGTCTTGAGCCGATCAACCGCTTGTAGCTCCGTCGCGTCGGCGTTTGCCTGCGGTTCGAGGCTGTCATTCATGTCTGATTCCGATCCAGGTGGTTCAAGTTTGCCTGCCGTGTGCGGTACCTATCGCTGCATGATCGGCAGTTGATTGTACGGTAGTTGCAGGATGATCAAAGCGATCGACGTGCCGTAGACCGGCCCCACGCCCGCATCAGGCCAGGAGCCGTCCTCCGACTGTGTTTGGATCAAGCGGTCACGCAGCGAAGGAAAGTACGTGTCCCAGTCCGCGCCGCCGTCCAGATAAATCGCCTGCGCGAGGTAAAGGTGCGCGTAAGACCAGTGCCCACCACTCGACGAGTTGACACCGATGTTCTCCTTCGCAAACGTCAACGCACGCTGCGCCAGCGGATTCTCATACTCACCCGCGTTGAACCAGCAGCACACCGCCGCCGCCGTAATCGCCGGACGTGAAGGCCCCTTGTTGTTCGCGCGGTACGCGATGCCCCCGTCACTGTTCATCGACAGCTCGAGATAGCCCATCGCATCGTCGATAACGTCCCTGCTGACGCTCAGCCCCGCGTTGCGGCACGAGCGCAGAGCCTGCACCTGCGTAATCGTTACCGAGCCTTCATCCCCGCCGCTGGTCGGCTGGTAGATCCAGCCGCCCAGTCTGCTCTGAGCCCGCGCGGTCAGCTCGATCCCGCGGCTTAGCATGCGCTTGATCTGCTGATCTCGCTCCGCGTCCTCGGACATTCCCAGAAGCTGGCTCAAATACAGCATGCTGAACCCGTGCCCATACATCGGACGCGAGTCCTCCTGCCCGCGCGTGATCAAACCCGTCGGCGTCGTCGAGTCGAGAAGGTACTTCGTCGTTCGGTCGATACTCGGTGCGTAGCGCCCCTGCGTCGTCGTGTTGCCGTCCATCAGAAGCGCCAGTCCCGCGAGCGACGTCATCGCAATGGGATACCGGCCGTACTTGCCCTGATTCCGCCACGCTCCGTCGCGCCCCTGCGTGCGACCCAGGTACTTGAGACCCTTGTTGATCGCCGCTTGAGCCTCGGGCGTGATGTGCTTCGGTAGCACCGGCTCCGCGCGCAACGCCGACGACCCGACGCCGACGACCAGACAAAGCAACAAGGCTCGCCCCACCCCGCGCTTGCGATCGCACTTGCCTTTCATGGCTCAGTTCACTCCACCCGACGCGCCCGTCGGTCGCGCGCTCGCGGGCACCGTCGACAGCGTCATCACGTTCTTCGTCGTCTGCAGCACGAGCCGCCCCGGCCAGACGGCCATCTCGCCCGTCAGCCGCTCGCTGAACGTATCAGGGTA
>JAJDDR010000051.1 GCA_029260255.1 Phycisphaerae bacterium | reverse complement strand
GACAACGAGAAGGTCATTGCGTACACGGAAGATTCGATCCGAACGGGAAAGGCGTCTCCGCCGTATCCCGTCGAGGTCTATCACAAGAACGGGTCGCGCATCACGCTCGAAGTCAGCGAGCGACCTTATTTTGCGCAGGGCGAAGTCGCCGGCATCATCGGTATCGCTCGCGATATCACCGAGCGGTTGAACGCGGAAGAAGAGCGGAACAGACTCGCCGAGCAGCTTCGGCAATCTCAGAAGATGGAAGCGCTCGGGCATCTCGCCGGCGGAGTTGCACACGACTTCAACAACCTGCTCACCGCGATCCTCGGCGTCACGGAAATGCTCCTGAGTAAACTGCAAGACGGCGAGCGACACCCGCCGCCGGAGACCATCAAGGACGGCTTGGAGGAGGTCCGGCGGGCCGGAGAGCGAGCGGCCGCGCTCACCGGACAGTTGCTCGCGTTCAGTCGCAAGCAGGTCGCACAGCCGCGACTCCTGAACCCGGGGCACGTTGTGGGCGAGATGGAGTCATTGCTGCGCCGCCTGATCGGTGAGGACATTACGTTGACGGTACACACGGCCCCGAACGTCGCGCACATCGTTATCGACGAAGCTCAATTCCAGCAAATCCTCATGAACCTCGTGATCAACGCGGTCGACGCGGTGCAGCCAGGCGGTCAGGTCGGGATCGACCTGCGAAACGTTTCAATCACCGACGCGGTTTTCGCGGCACGCTACGCCGCGAAGCTCGGGGACTACGTCGTGCTCACGGTCACCGATGACGGCGAGGGGATGACCGAGGAAACCATGCAGCGGGCGTTCGAGCCGTTTTTTACCACGAAGTCGGTCGGCAAGGGAACCGGGCTGGGGTTGGCAACCACCTATGGCACGACCATCCAGGCGGGGGGATTCATCGCCATAGACAGCGGCCCTGGTCAGGGAGCGTCGTTCCGAGTGCATCTTCCGGCTTCGGTCGAACGCGCCGCTCGGCCCGTTGAAGACCGACCCACCGCCGACGTTTCGGGTAGCGGTGTCGTGCTGGTCTGTGAAGACGAGCCGCTGGTACGCGAGGTGATCTGCAGAACCTTACGCGGCGGCGGCTACACGGTGATCACCGCGGACAACGGCAGAGCCGCGCTGGAAGCCGCCGCACTACACAGGGATGCTATCGATCTCCTGATCACCGACGTGATCATGCCCGAGATGAACGGGTTTGACCTGGCCAACGCCCTGACGAAAGAGCGCGAGGGGCTGAAGACCCTGTTCGTGTCCGGCTATACGTCTGATCTACTCGACGAAGGCCGCGTTCGGGCCAAGCACGAGTTTTTTTTGGCAAAGCCCTTTCGCACGGTGACTTTACTGAACCGTGTGCGCGCTGTGCTGGCGTCCGAACCGCAACGCGAGCGCGGGGCCTCGCGCAGCGACTCCGGAGGACCAAACAGCGGTTGACCGTAAGACCCTATCGCGAGTCGGACGAGCAGGATGTCGTTACTTTGTGGGGAGAAGTCTTCCCCGACGCGCCCGCGTGGAACGATCCGGCGGGGAACATACGCCTCAAACTTGGTGTCCAAAGTGAGCTGTTTCTCGTCGCCGTTGTCAAGTCGCGTGCAGTCGGGACGGCGATGGCGGGGTTTGATGGGCACCGGGGTTGGGTTTACTTCGTCGCGGTTGAGCCTGCTCACCGCAAACGCGGCATCGGGCGGGCGCTGATGCGCGCCGTGGAGGACGGTCTGCGGCGCATGGGTTGCCCGAAACTGAATTTGCAGGTTCGCGCGTCCAATCCGACTGCGGTACGCTTCTATGAGCGGCTCGGGTACACCATCGAGGACCGCGTGAGCATGGGCAGGCGTCTTGCGGCTTTCGAGTAGTGACCCACCCGAGAGTCTTCATTTTCGAGTGAACCGATCCCTCGGTCATTGCATAAACGTGGAAACGTGGCGAGTGACCCCTGCCATTGCGAGGCGACGAGCAACAACCTGACTTCGCCGATTTGACGGCACGCGTTTACCGACTTTGTCTCGCGTTGCTTGGCTCCGAAACAGAGTCGGCCGACGCAACCCAGGAGGCCATGGCCCGGGCGTGGTCGCGCAGAGCGAGCAAACGCTCCGGCGTCTCGTGGTGGGTCTGGATGTGCGGTTTTGCGGTGCGTGTCTGCCGCGAAACGCGGCGCAGGTCGTCGAGACGTTCTGTCGTATCGATTGAGGGCGAGGAGGGTTCTGCAAGCCTCCGCAACTACGATCATGCTGACGACGAGCGTCTGGCGGCCCTGCAACGGGCGGTCATGCGGCTGCCAGACCGCCAGCGTGAGGTGGTGGTGTTGCGATTCATGGTCGGACAATCGACACGTGAGGCCGCTGACTCGCTGGCGTGCCCGGAGGGGACGATCAAGAGCAATCTGCACAAAGCGCTCAGCGCGCTTCACGCGGCGCTCAGTTGTCGGGAGATGGTCGATGAACTGTGAACAGGCTTCCAAGCTCTTCGCTCTGTATGCGACCGGCGATCTGAAACGCAACGAAGAAGGTGAACTCGATGCGCATCTGGCGAAGTGCCCGGCGTGCGCGTCGAAAGCGGTGGAATACGAGACGATTCACCGAGATCTGGAATCGCTGGGTCGCGTGTATCGTGATGCGGAGCAACCGTTCATTTTCCGGCCCGAGGGAGCCTCGTCCGCGCGTCCGGCGCGTTGGGCGAGACGGCGGGTGACGCGGCTGTCGTTCGCCGCGGCGGCGCTGATTGCCGTGGGCGTCGTCCTGCCGGAGTGGTTGACCGATCGCTCGGGACGCAGCGAAACGCAGCATGATCCGTCGCCAATCGGCATCGCCGGCCGGGTTACGACGAGACTCCGAACGCCGCCTGTGTGGGTTCGGCGGAATCCGACCTCCGCGCCGGACGCGGACGTGCGGCGGGTTCCGAGATTGACGATCTTTGCCGGCTCGACCCAGGTTGGGTCCAGTTCGTTTCTTCTCAAACCCCCAAGTTTGATCCTATGCACAAGGAGACCAGAGAATGTCCAGACTGAAGAAAAGCCTCAGAGTTAGCGCGATGCTCGCGGTAGCGTTTCTCTTGACGACCGCCGGTGCGCCGGGTTCCGAGCGCGAAGACGGCGTGCGTGACGCGGCCGGTGCCGCGGGGGCGCCGCAGGCGCCGCACGTGCGTCTCGCCGGAAAGGACGCAGAAGGCGAAGATCGCGAGCCCGAGGTGCGGAGGCGCGAGATTGAGGATCGCATGGCGGATAGGCAACGCGTCATCCATCACAAGCGACTGGAGCAGATCGAGCTTCAGGCGGTCGCCGAGAAATCGGAAATGAGCGGTGACCACGGCGCGGCGCGTGACGCCAGGCGAAGACTCGTTGACGTCGAGCGCGAGTTGCAGCAGTTGCAGGTGGAGCTCGAGTTCTTCGCTCAGGAGCGGCAGCGCGAGATGGAACAGCGCGAGTTGATGCGCATGTCGGAGCGCTTCGACTACGTGGCCAACTGGCGCGACGTGGCGTTCGAGCCGCCGGGAGCCGTCATGATGGCGACGCAGGCGATCGTCGAGTTGCACGTCGGGGCGGACGACGTCGCCGGCGCCGCCGAACGGCTCGAAGGGCTGCTCGACCGCGTCGACGAGCGCGGCAGCCGGACGGCGATCCGTTTCGCGTTGAAGGACGTCTACGTGGAGCTGAACCAGCCCGAGCGTGCCGTCGACCACATGGTCAAGGTCATTCTGGAAAACGCGAACGGCGGGGACGCGCGCTAGTCGGCCGGGCTGATGGTGCATTCGGTGTTTCCGGTCGAAATCCCCGCCGCATTCGGAATCCGTTGTGCTATCATGGCGCCTTGGGAGTGCGGCTCGACTGCGTGCCGCCGCAACGGTGTCCGAATGAGGCGGGGATCCATGATCAAGATGTTGAGCGTTGCAACGGTTGTTCTGATGTCGGCGTCGCCGGTGGACGCAGACGTGTGCCTCTACGGCGACGGCGACGCTGACGCCGACGTGGACTTTGCGGACTTCGCCGCACTTCAGCTCTGCTTCACCGGAACGGGTGGCGACGCGAGTCCATCGTGCGATCCGTTCGACTTCGATGGCGACGGCGATGTGGACCTCAACGATATCGCCGAGTTCGGGCAGGGTTTGACGGGTCCCGTTCCGTTGTTTGACTACGGTGCGAGTCCGAGGAGCAACGCGGAAGCGGAACAACTTGCGCTGGAGCATTTCCCCCCGCTTCTCGCGGAAGACGAGGAGTATGAGCGCATCCTGCGCGACCTGGCGGCCATCCGCGCGTTTCAGCCGCATGTGCTGAGTGTCGTTCACGATATGCGATGGATACCCCAGGAGATGATCGTGAAGGTGACAGATGGTGTCACCCGGTGCGAGTTCGACGCGCTGAACGCGCACTACCGGATGACCGAGTTGGAGTTCCTCTTCCAATCGGGCGGCGGGACGTGGTACGTGGTTCACTATCCCGGCCGGTTGAACATCCCGGTGCTTGCGCCGAACTACGCGGCGCTCGACGAGGTTGACTCAGCGGGCACGAACGGGCTGTTCGGTACGGATGATCACATCGACATCCAGGTAAGCGGTGCGGTGTGGACGTACGATATGGACGACGGGTTCCATGATTGCTTTGACGGGTGCGATTGTCACATCTTCTGGACCTTTCGGGTTGACGCTGCCGGCAACGTCGAGGAGGTCAACCGCCAGTGCACCGGACTGCCGTGGTGCGAGTTCCCTGACTTCTGCGCCGGCGAGTGACGAACCCGGCGTGCAAACATTGCACCTGCACCCAACACCCTGATTGCCAAGTACTTATGATTGAGGGCGCCCGGCCTGTGCTCGCCGCTGGTGCAACGATCATCCGTTTGGGCTACAATCCCGCGCGATTTCGCGGGGCGGGCGAAACGTGGCGCGGGTGCTGGGCGGGCTTCCGGGGAAGTGCAACCACTGGAGCATACGGAAACCGCGATCCGATAGATACCACAGGGTTTGCGTAGACGCGGAACGAGGCGACGGAGTGCATCGCGCTGCGCGCCGCCATTGTACAACACAGGGACCGCGGTCGGACCGGACTCCCGTGGTACGCGATTAGGATCAGGGGGCTTATGCAAAACGCTAGTCGGACAACCGGGCGGATGCGCGTTGTTGGGATCTTCGCCGCTGCGCTGGGGTTTCAATGCCACGATAGTCAGCAGACCGTAACCGCAGGAGGCCGTGACACGGATGCGCTGGACTATGCGGTGGCATCGGCCGCGCACGCCGCGAATCCGGCGACACTGCCGACCATCGCACACGTCGCCATGGCACCGGCCGCCTTGGTGGGCATGGCGGAATCCGATCCCGCTGCGTTCGTACGCTACTGCCGCGATACCTTTCTGCTCAGAGGCGTCCGTGACTACACCTGCCGGTTTGACAAGCAGGAGTCGGTGAAAAGCAAGCTCGGGCCCGTCGAGCAGGTCGCGGTGCGGTTTCGCGAGGAGCCGTTCAGCGTCGACATGCAGTGGGTCAGGAACGCTTCCTCGGTCAGTCGGGCGTTGTATGTTCGGGATGCCTGGGTCGACAAACGCGGGCAGCAACTCGCCTGGTTCAAACCCACGGGCGCGATCATCAAAATCTTCGTCCCGAAAATCAAGCAGCCCATCGACGGGCCGCGCGTGAAGAAGGCGAGTCGGCGCACGCTCGATCAGTTCGGCTTTGGCAGCACGCTCGACCTGATTATCAAGTACATCGAACGCGCCCAAGAGCGAAACGACGCCCTGCGTATCGACTACGTTGGCGAGAGCTCGATCCACGGACGGCCGACGTGGGTGTTCGAGCGACACCTGCCCTTCACCGGAGAGGAAGAGCCCTACCCCGACGCGTTGCTCCGGTACCACATCGACCAGGAATGGCTCGTTCCGACCGGATGTTATTCCTACGCAGATCACGCCGGTCGAAAACTGCTCGGCAGCTATGTCATCAGCGATGTCCAGTTTGACGTGGGTCTCAGCGGCGACGATTTCGACCCCGAAAAACTGGGGCTCTAGATTGCGCTCACACTCCGCGCCGGGAAGGCACCGGCGGCGCCGATCGTGCTTGACCGGCAAACACCTCGTTTCTATGCTACCCGCGACGTGGAAATGGGCACTGAAGACATCAATCTGGTGACCGGCGGGACCGGGCTTCTCGGCAGTCACATCGTGGAACAACTCCGCCGGCGCGGAAGGCGTGTCCGCGCGCTGGTCCGCCGCGGCAGCGATACGTCCTGGCTGAAGACGCAGGACGTCGAACTCGTCGAAGGCGACATCACCGATGCCGCATCGCTCACACGGGCGTGCGCGGGCGTCCGAAACGTCTACCACGCGGCCGCCCGGGTCGGCGACTGGGGTCCGTGGGAGGATTTCGTTCGCGTGTCAATCGACGGCACGCGGAACCTCCTGGAGGCGGCCATCGCTGCGGGCGTTGAACGCTTCCTGCACATCAGTTCGATCAGTGCGTATGGGCACATCGACGGTGCGGGGCTGGTGCTTGACGAGACCGCGCCGTTGGGGCGGCAACTCGCACGCTGGAGCTACTACAGCCGCGCGAAGGTCGCGGCCGAAGAACTCGTCTGGGCGGCGCACCGCGACAAACGCATCGACGTGACCGTGATTCGTCCGAGTTGGCTCTACGGTCCTCGGGATCGCGCGACGCTGGAACGACTGATCGCGGCGATCCGCGGACGTAAATCGAAGCTGCTGGGCGACGGGACCAACCGCCTGAGCGTCGTACACGCCGCCAATGTTGCCGAGGCCTCCATTCTCGCGGCCGAGTCCGACTGTGCCAAGGGCGAGGCGTACAACTGCAGCAACGACGGCGAGATTACGCAACAGGAGTACTTCAACGCCATCGCCAAGGCCATCGGCGAGCCGCCGATCACACGAAAAGTCCCCTATCGCGTGGCCAAGACGGCCGCTTTTCTGTTCGAGGTGTTCGGTCACCTTTTCAGAACGAAGAAGCCGCCGCTGGTGACGCGCTATTCGGTGTGGCTGATGGGGCGTCGCTGTTTCTTCGACGCGGGCAAGGCGCGCAGGCAGTTGGGCTGGAATTCGACCATCAGCTACGAGGCGGGGATACCCGCCGCAATCGAGTGGTATCTCCGCGAGCACGAGGGCGGCGGCAAACCGGCCGGAATATCCGTCGCCCAAGCCCGGTTATCATAATCGCCGGTTGTTTGATGAGCTCAGCGTGGCAGTGTGAACGGTTGCGCGTGTGCCACTGCTCACGAGCAGTGCATGAACGCGACCTGGACCACCCGGGGCACTGCTCGAGAGCAGTGGCACACGATACAACATTGTACGTCATACGCAGATTGCGACGTTACACAGCGACAGTGGTTGAGCGTCTCGACCGGGCGGGACAAACGGATAGGAAGGTCCCATGAGCGATGTGATCGAGAGTGTGGCCGAAGGCAGCGTCCGGCGACGTTACGCCCGCGCCGCGACGAAGGTGGAACCTGAGCTATGTTGCCCGTCCGTCGGTTACGACGCCGAGCGTCTGGCCAACGTGCCGGACGAGATCGTCGACGTGGATTACGGTTGTGGCGACCCCACGCGGTGGATCCAGCCCGACGAAACCGTTCTTGACTTGGGCAGCGGCAGCGGGAAAGTGTGCTACCTCGCCGCTCAAGTCGTCGGTCCGAAAGGCCGGGTGATCGGTGTCGACTTCAACACGCCCATGCTCGATGTGGCGCGGAGGCATCAGCCCGAATTCGCGCGACGCCTAGGCTACGGCAATATGCGGTTCGCGAAGGGACGCATTCAGGATCTCGCGCTCGATCTCGATGACCTCGAATCCTGGTTGCGCGAACGGCCCGTGAACGGCGCCGACGAATACCTCGCAATGCAGGAGAAAATCAACGAGATGCGGACGACACGTCCGATGATCGAGAGCGACTCGGTGGACTGCATCGTCAGCAACTGTGTGCTCAATCTCGTCGAGCCGTCCGACAAGCACGCGCTGTTTGCCGAGATGTACCGGGTCCTGCGCGCGGGTGGCCGTGCCGTCATCAGTGACATTGTCTGTGACACCGATGTTCCCGAATCCCTGCAACGCGACCCTGTCCTGTGGTCCGGCTGCATCAGCGGCGCCTTTCGGGAGGACGCACTCCTCGACGCGTTCGAACGTGCCGGGTTCTACGGCATCGAGATTCTCGAACGCGCCGACGAGCCGTGGCAGGTCGTCGAGGGCATCGAGTTCCGCTCGGTGACGGTCCGGGCGTACAAGGGCAAGGAAGGCCCCTGCATGGACCGGAACCAGGCCGTCATCTACCGCGGCCCGTGGAAGGCGGTAGTGGACGACGACGGGCACACGTTGTATCGCGGGGAGAGGATGGCGGTGTGCGACAAAACGTTCAAGATTTATAATCGCCAGCCCTACGCTCCAGATATCAAGACGGTTCCCCCGCGTATCCAGATTCCACCGGAAGACGCGCAGCCGTTCGACTGTCGTAGGAACGCTCGCCGGTCCCCCCGCGAGTCGAAGGGCGCCGACTACGCCGAGACCCGCCCCAACAGCTCCGATTCGTGCTGCGACGGCCCGAGTGGCTGCTGTTGAAACCAGTTTTGTGTTGATTGCACCAATTCTACGGCTTGCGTCAAAGAAATAGCTTGAATCGATTGTTCCGGGCGCCTACCCTGTCCCGGTCGTCCGAATGATTCGGATGCCGCTTGGAATTCGCTCGGAAAGGGGAGAAGATGTTCAGGGATTCCGCGCCTTGCGTTTGCGAGAAAATCGCCGTTCGACTGGCTGTTTTCGCCGCGACCGCTTCGATCGCGAGCGCCGGTTCGGTCACTCCGAGTTTCACGGATTCGGCCGCGTTCCACGTCGTTCCCCAGACAGGGTCGGAGGCCATCGTCGGAATCGACAACGTGTCATTCGGAACGGCCACCGTGGTTCAGTCCACCGGTGCGTGTTGTGCCGATGTCACCGGCGTTTGCACCGACGACGTGACGCGATCGGTGTGCGAAGGCACGGGTGGTCGGTACGGCGGAGACGGTTCCACATGCACGACGCTCTCACCGCCTCGCGTCGAGCCCGAGACGCCCGCACCGGTCCCGGCGGTGACCCTGCCGGGCATGGTTGTGCTGTCGGGCACATTGCTCATCGGTCTCGCGGTCAAGGCACGCCGTAGCGCTACGTAAAGCATTACAAATAAGAATGTTGTGTGCGATCAGGTGGGGCTGTTCGCGGGCGGCAGAACGTCACGCAGCGGTGGTCGTACGTTCGATAAGTAGCCGCGCGACGACGCGAAACGCACGTATGGTATACGTCGCTTTGGATTGTATGCTCGAATCGTGTATCCTTGGCGGGTTCGTGGGGTCTCGTTCGTGGGGACGAGGCCAGTGATCGCGGTTTGGACATAACCTCAACAAGACGTGAAGGAATCAGAAGTGCGGCATATTTCAAGACAGGGCGTCGGT
>JAJDDR010000006.1 GCA_029260255.1 Phycisphaerae bacterium | reverse complement strand
CGTGTCAAGGCGCATAGGCTTCCTGTAGGCCGTTCTTCCTTGTCTTGGCGAACAACCATCGTCGCCGCTCGCGGAATCGACGCTGTGCGGTACGCGTCCGGGTCTTCGTTGGTTCGGTTGCGCGCTGCGGGCACGCACCAGTCACCCATCAGGATCAAGGCGTGGGGAGCGGTCCGTGAGGAATCCGCTCCTCGCCCCTGGCTCATTAGAGCCCCAGAAAACCTTAAGTGCCCGACCGTGTCCAACTGTATGGGCCCGGCATCAATACACCGACCCGGACAGAGCTCTGGCTACGACCTTGGAAGGTCGCGCCAAACCCATAGTGGCTCACCGCCGAGGCGTACCCGTCAAGTCCTTCGACACCACGGTGCAGCGATTCTCAAAGGGCCGGGACAGTGTCCGATCAGAGCAATGGTTCAAAACCAACCCCAGTACTGGCTCACTGCCCCCGCCCAAGTCTGTCAGTCTCCTATCCGAATGCTCTTCTCGCATCGAACGGTTGGCCGCCGCTCATCATGTGATAACGCGCTCGGGCCAGCTTGTGCGCGATGGCTTTGAGCGCCACAACACGCTTTGTCTTGGCGGCTTTGCGATCATAGTAGCGTTTCACGCGATCGTTATATTGAATCGCGTGAATCGCCGCTTCGATGAAGGCCCACCCAAGATACTTGTTGCCGTTCTTGGCATTGCCCTTGCCCTTCTTCTTGTGGTTGCTCAGCCGAACACTCTTGACGCACCGACAGTACGAGACGTAGTTGCCCACCTTCGCAAACCGTTTGATGTCGCCTGTCTCCAACATGATCGTCAGTGCCAGTATCTTTCCAATGCCGTCAACGGTCAGCAGGTTCTTAAACTCCTGACGCAGCCGAATCCGCGCCTGAGCGGTTTTTTCGAGCAGTTCGATCTGTTCTTCCAGGCAGTTCATCACCGCCACGTTGCTCTTGACCGCCAGCGCCAGATCGGGCTCGGGAAGCAGAATCTCCACCTCCTCGTCCGTCAAACGCCTCACTCGGTTCGCACTGATGCGCTGCCCGGTGTTACGAATGACCAGGTTCTCGATGCTCAAGATGTGGGCGGTGCGCTGTCGGACGAGTTGGCTTCGCTTTCGGACCAGATCACGCACCGGCCGCTGCTCTTTCGGATAGATATGCCCCTCCGGCAGCAGTCCCAACCGAAGCAGTCTCGCCAGCCAACGCGCATCCGAATGATCGTCGCTGTACTTCAAGCCTTCGTATTGCGGGATGGCCGACGTGTTGGCCAAGCGGACGTCGTAGCCTTCTGCTTGTAGCCCGTCCACCAGCCAGTACCAGTTGTAGGTCGATTCCACGACCACGCCGACGATCGCATCGCGGTATGGCTCCAGCCAAACGATCACCGTTTGTAGATCGTTTGCCAATCGACTCTGTGCGATCACCCGATCCTCTTCGTCCAGCACCACCGTCACGTTGTTCGTCCAGCACCACCGTCACGTTGTTGGTTGAATGCAAATCAATTCCAACATACAGTTTCATCCAGCCTTCCTTTCAGTAAGGACCCTGTTTCCCGATCAAACCACGGCCAAACAGGATACCTTCTGATTGGAAGGCCTAGATGATTATCAGAGCGCATTTAGTCATTAGTGAGCTTCTTCTTCGCTTGTCGGACCGTTCGCTCAAGGGCGGCGCAGGCCGATTCGATTCGGCGAATGGCCGCTGTCACGCCGCTACGATCCGAAGCGTCCGCAAGTCTGCCTGGACGAGACGAGCAAGCAGTTGATCGGCGAGACGCGAACGCCTGTGCCGGTGGGGCCTGGCCGGCAAGCTCGATACGACCATGAATACAGACGCAACGGCGTGGCCAATCTGTTCATGATCTTCGAGCCCTTAGGCGGGAAACGGCGTGTGAAGGTAACCGAGCGACGCACCAAGAAGGATTGGGCTGTGTGTGTTCGTGAGATGGTCGACGAGATGTATCCCGATGCGGAGCGACTCGTTTTGGTGATGGACAACCTCAACACGCACACGCCGGCCTCTTTGTATGAAGCGTTTTCCCCGGACGAAGCGAAACGCATCGCGGACCGGTTGGAGATTCACTATACGCCCAAGCACGGATCAAACTCGGCAAGCTCTACCCGTCATTCGATGGCTGACAGAGCACTAGTACAGCGGAAACTGCCCGCACATCGCCAGCACTTCGCCGCGAATGCGGGCCACCGTCGTTTCGTCCCCCTGAGCGCGGAGGATGTCGTCGATCCACTTGGCGATCGTCTTCATCTCCTCCGTCTTCAGCCCGCGCGTGGTCGCAGCCGGCGTACCGATCCGAAGACCGCTCGTCTCCGTCGGCTTACGCTCGTCGAATGGAATCATGTTCTTGTTCACGATGATGTTCGCAGCCTCGAGCCACGCCTCAGCCGCCTTGCCCGTGACATCCGGATAGCTCGACCGAAGATCCACCAGCATGAGGTGATTGTCCGTCCCACCCGAGACCAGCCGGTAGCCGGCCGACGCCAGACCCTCCGCCAGCGCCTGCGCGTTGTCCTTAATCTGCTGCTGGTAGACTTTGAACTCCGGTCTCAGCGCCTCGCCGAAGGCCACCGCCTTACCGAGCACGATATGCATCAACGGACCGCCCTGCGAACCGGGGAACACGCGCGAGTCGATCTTCTTCTTCCAATCCTCCTTGCACATGATCATCCCGCCGCGCGGACCGCGCAGCGTCTTGTGCGTCGTCGTCGTAACGAACGACGCCGTCGGAACCGGGCTCGGATGCAGACCCGTCGCCACCAGACCCGCGATGTGTGCGATGTCGGCCATGTGCGACGCGCCGACCTCCTCCGCGATCTCCGAAAACGTGTCGAAGTCGATCGTCCGCGCGTACGCGCTCGCCCCCGAGATAATCAGCTTCGGTTTGTGCTCCATCGCCAGCCGCCGAATCTCCGCGTAGTCGAGTTGCTCGGTCTTCGGATCGACGCCATAGGCCACGATGTTGTACAGCAGACCGCTCATGTTGACCTTGAGCCCGTGCGAGAGGTGCCCCCCGTGGGCGAGATCGAGTGACAGTATCGTGTCACCCGGCTGAAGCGCCGCCAGGTAGACGGCCGCGTTCGCCTGGCTGCCCGAGTGCGGCTGGATGTTCACATGATCGCACCCAAAGAGCTTCGTCGCGCGATCCCGCGCCAGCATCTCCGCCGCGTCCATGTTCTCGCACCCGCCGTAGTACCGCCGCCCCGGGTAGCCCTCGGCGTACTTGTTCGTCAGCACCGAGCCCGCCGCTTCCAGCACGGCCGGCGACACGTGGTTCTCAGACGCGATCAACTCGATGGTGGTCTGCTGCCGCCTCGTCTCCGCGCAGAGGATGTTCCACGCGTCGGGATCCTGCCGAGCGATCATCGATGTCTCTTCCGTCGCCAGCGCGGTCGTCATAGCGCCCACCTTTCAAGTAGATCCACCCAAGTCCACAAGCTGCATGCAGAGATTATCGACATGTCCGCAAGGGTTGCAACGCACCCCGCCTGGGTGCCCATCCCGCCCCAGGGTGGCCCATCGCTTTGCCGGTGGGGGACACGAGTCAATCTCGCATTCAAGCTCCCGATCCTGTGTGCGTGTATCGTCAAGTCCACGCGGAGGCACCCATCGAAGTCACGCCGACAGATCGCGCCGACCGAAGAATCTCGCCGAAAAGCCATTCCAGGAAAATCAACTCGTGGCAAGCAGGACCGTCAACCGTTCGGCCCGGTTAGTTCCACTTGCAGAATGGAGAAGTCGAGCAAGTCCACGTCGCAATCGCCGTCCGCATCGGACCGTAGAGTCCCGTCAGGTTGAACGGTCGCGCCAAGCGGTGTGAAGCTACACGTATCAGCCTCGTTCAGAACGCCGTCGTCGTCGATATCGTCGTCGCAGGCGTCGCCGAACCCGTCATCGTCGAAGTCGTTCTGATCCGTGTTCGCGACGTACAGGCAATTGTCATCAGCATCCGCGACCCCGTCACCGTCGCAGTCGTCCGGCTCGTTGCAATCCACCTGAAACTCGTAGGCGCCCATGTCCGCAACGTAGATGTAGTCAGGGGGATCAGGAACGCCAGTATCATTGGTGCTTGGGTCGCCCACGAACCGACCGTTGCCATCGAGGTCTATCGGCGTCCGCTCAGCCGTGTTCCCGTCGTCATCGAGATCGAATTCATCGGGCGGAACGGCTGTATCGTCCGCTGCGTCGATGCACGGTGATCCCGATAGCACCCGCAGGTCATCGTCCTCGGTCCCGGCAATACCGTCTTTTCCGATAGGGTCAGAAAACGCGGGATAGGTACTGATATTGCCGTTTCCACTCAGCGTATCCAAACCCTCTATGCAACTGTGTGTGACGGTAGGGATGCCTGTAGCGACATAGCGAATCTGACCCAACTCGCCTGATCCCTCGCTGTCTTCATTCCCCCACAATACGCAATTCGCAACAGTGGCAGCGTTTCCGCACGCATGGACACCGCCTCCGTAATCACCTGCACTGTTGCCGACTAGCGTGGAGTTGATCAGCTCAGTGACGAAGGAGCAGCTGTTAGCGTTATGAATGGCGCCGCCGTTCAGAGTGGCAGTGTTACCCACAAGTGTGCTGTTCCAGACCTTCGAGGATGCACCGTTGTCCTGGATCGCTCCGCCGTACCGTGAAGCATTACTTGCGAACACGCAGTTGGTGAAGGTTAGCTGTCCGCCATTGGCGTTCATCACTGCGCCTCCCTGTGCATTTCCCAACGCGAGGTTTCCAACAAACGTGCAATTGGAGAATGCTGGAGCCCCTCCATCGTTGAAAACAGCTCCGCCGCTCATGCTCCCTAGCCCCCCAGACACGGAATTATCGCGAAAAGTGCAGTCAAGGACATTCACGTTGCTTCCGTTGATCCGGATGGCGCCACCAGTGTACGATCCCGAATTCCCTACGAATGTACAATGGCGAAGCATTGCGCCGTCCGAGTTCGAGTAGTACAATCCCGCACCTTCGCTCGCTACGTTTTTCTCGAAACGGCAATTCGATACCTCTGGGTTGCCGTTCTGCACAAACATCCCTCCACCCCGGATGGCGCCACTGGTTGCGTTCCCACCCTTCACGACAAACCCGTCCAGGACGGCGGTTTCGTCCGTGTCGCTGCCGGTGACGACGTGATAGCTGTTCTCGTTGTTGTTCGCGGAGTTCGGGCCGTCATCGCCGTTCAAATCACCGCTCAGGATCGTCTCGTACAGAAACGGGTCGCGAACATCAGGGTCGGGCTCACTGATGCCGGCGTACCCGCCTTCCAGTCTGATGCCACTTTTGAGAGCAAACGTCGCCGTGCGGTCGCCGGTGCCTCGATCGGGCGTGTACGTTCCTTCTGCGACCCGGATGATGATGCCGGGCACCGCCAATTCGAGAGGTTCCGCGAGATCATCGTAAGCCGTTTCCCAGCTGAGACCCACACCACCGAGTGGCGCGTCCTTGTCGACGTAGAGTTCAACCTGTGCGTGCGACAGGCCTGCCGTGGCGGTTAGAATCCCCGCTGACACAAACGATCCG
>JAJDDR010000500.1 GCA_029260255.1 Phycisphaerae bacterium | reverse complement strand
GATCGTAGGCGTGGGCAAGACGGACGCCAACACCGAAGAGGTGGCGCCCGTCGGTGTCGTGGGTGAGGGTGAAGTCGTCTTGGCTCAAGGCATCTCTGAGGAAAGACTCCAACTCGGGCTTCGCGCCGGCGAACGTCTCGGCGGTGTTGGGTGCCAGTGCGCGGTCGTTGATGAAGAGGTCGAACTCCTGTCGGCTGAATCTGATGGCGAGCTCGTCTTCGAGCATTTGACAGGCGGTGACCGTCGCGCGGAACGCCTGACGGAAGCGGTCTTCATTGCTGCCGGGCAGTTCCGCTTTGCGGTTGTATCGCAGCCCCCACTTCCCCGCGCAGTTGTCGAGGCTGTAGTCGGCCTGGTGTCCGACGAGAAGCACGCCCGGACCCTTGGGCACATGGGTGTAGTCGGCCACATCGATGAGCAGTTCGTCCATCGACTGGTCCCGGACCCACTTATGGAATACCTCGATGCATCGGGCGGGTTCGACCGGCAGTTGACCCTCTGCCGGAATCTTGACGTTGACGTGTTGCAGTTCCATGGTTCGTGCGTTCTCGCTGAGTCGTCAGTTGGATTCACCGGAGAGTGTGCCGGGCGTCATGCGCATTCGGTTGTAGCAAGCGTGGACCGCCTCAATGAACAGTTGAGCCTCCTCGATGCGCTCGTGGGCTGAGTCCGCCGTGAACGGAACCGCGACCTTGTCGTGGGCCGCTAGAAGATAGTTCGCAAATTTTCCGCGGGCGAACGGGTCGAAGATCAGCTTCGTCTCGTAATACCGCTCGCGAAACTCCTCGACAACCTCATCGGGATCGTCGGAGACGTCGTCGTAGCGCATTTGAACGAGGGCCTTGGCTGCCTTAATCATGGCCATGTAGGCTTCGGCGCCCGCTTTCTGCACGTTGCCCGCCTCGAGGAAGAGTTGACCCTCGAATACCATGCGCTCGGCGTCCGTCATGGCGAATTGGTATTGCGTTACGACCTCGCCGGCGCACTCGCCCTTGCCGATGTCGCCGGTGCTGAACTCGCGCGGGTCGCCCCAGTCGCTGTAGAACGACGGATCTTCGTCGTGGTCGGGTGCGTTCTTGGTGAGGTCAACCAGCACCTCGCGAATCTGTGCTTTTCCGACGCGCTTGACGAAGTGGGTGAACGTCTCGTCCTTCTGCCGCGTGCGGACGTAATGACCCGTGATCCGATCGACGGCCTCGGGTATGCGCTTCGAGGGAATCGCCACGACGGGCAGCCCGAACGAGCCCGCGTTCTCCTCCCACTGACCGCCGAGGACGACCTGGAAGTGGGGCACCTGGTATCCGTTGACGATGCGATTGACGCCGTAAAACCCGATGTCCGCGACGTGGTGTTGACCACAACTGTTGAAGCATCCGCTGGTCTTGATGTGTAGGCCGCGGACGGCGTCGTTCACCGCGTCGCCGTTCGTGTCGAGGTGCGACCTGAGCTCGGAGGTCAGCCCCCGGGATGCGGCGATGCCGAGTTTGCAGGTGTCGGTGCCGGGGCAGGTGACGATGTCGGTGATACCGGACGCTCCGGGCTCGTTGAGGTCGGCCTCGGTGAGCGCGATGTAGAGCGCGGGGACGTCGGTCTTGCTCACCCAGCGGATGAGGATGTTCTGCTCGACCGTCAGGCGCAGCGTGCCGTTGGTGAATGCCCGGGCGATGTCGGCAAGCGAGCGGAGTTGGTCGGCGGTCAGATCACCGAGCGGCAAGGCGACGGTGGCGGTAGCGTAGCCGTCCTGCCGCTGATCGCTGACGTTGGTCTGCAGCCATTGTTCGTAACCGGGATCGCCGCTGGACGGTGGCAACTCGCCCGGGGGGTTCTTGGGCGTTTCGAGGTCCTTGGCGGCTTCCTCGATGTATTCGATCCAGCGCGGATCGTCTTTCAGCGCGGTGCGTTCCGCGCGAACGGCGTCGTTGAACTTCTCGATTCCCCAGGTCTTGATGAGGAACTTGAGCCTGGCGCGCGATCGATTGGCCTTCTCGCCGTGGCGGGCGAACACCCGCGCGACGGACTGAGCGACCGGGAGAATCTCCTCTGCGGGAACGAACTCATCGAACAGCTTCGCCTGATGCGGAACGGCGCCGAGACCGCCACCGGCGACCAGGCGGAAGCCGCGTTCTTCCTTGCCGTCGACGGTGCGCGTCGCCGCGGTGAACCCGAGATCGTGCATGGCGGCGAGCCCGCAGGCGTGTTGGCCACATCCGCTGAAGGAGACTTTGAACTTTCGGCCGAAGTTCTGGGCGTCGGGGTGACCCAGCAGGAAGCGCGTCAGGGCGTGCGCGTAGGGTGTCACGTCGAAGCACTCGTCGGCGCAGACCCCCGCGCGCGGGCAGCCGGTGACGTTGCGAACAGAGTTGCCGCAGGCTTCCCGCGTGGTGATGCCGACGGCGGCGAGTCGTCGCATGATCGTCGGGGTATCGTCGATGTGCACGTAGTGAAGCTGGAAGTCCTGTCGCGTGGTGACGTGCGCTATGCAGTCGGAATACTCCTCGGCGAGTTCGGCTACGGCTTCGAGTTGCTGGGGGTTGATGCCGCCGTAGGGGATCTTGATGCGCATCATGCCGGGCGCGTGCCAGACGGTGTCGGGGCCTTTGGTCGGCGTGTCCGCCGGATAGGCGAGTTCTTTCGTCTCGACGCCGTCGTATCGCCGGCCGTTGTCGTAGCGCTGGCCGTAGGCGCCGCGACGGAGGCGCGTCTCGGCGAAGATCTTGTCGTCGATCTTTCCTTGACGGCGCAGCTCGATCTCGGTCTCGAATGTATCGATCTCGGTTGCGAGCTGCTCGGTGAGCTTGCCGTCGAGACGTTCCTTCCACAGTGCGTTGCTGGTTTTCATGGCGCGCAACTCCCCAGAGCGCTATCTTGACCGATCCGACCCCCGGGTCAGTCTAGCGTTTCGCGAGAAGCGAGGCAACGTCGCCCGCGGCTAACCCTTCACGTGGGCGCATGACACTTTCGGCGGCATTCGATTCCGGGTGCCACGGGCGGCTTGCCCGCCCGTGTGGTCACACAGGCGGGCGGGTGGGGCGTACGCACTGGCAGACAAGCTGCCAGTGGCACCCGCCGAAAGTGTCACGCACC
>JAJDDR010000499.1 GCA_029260255.1 Phycisphaerae bacterium | reverse complement strand
GCGGGCCAGCGCCGCCTCGAGTTTTCCGCGCCACACGCCCGGCTCCGGTCCGGCCAACACCAACCTCCAGCCGATGAAATCATGACCCAACTCCGCAACCGCGCGAAGCAATGGAACCAAGCCCTCGACCGGGTGAATCGGCCCGAGATACAACAAGCACCGCTGGTCGCCGACGTTCAACGCGTCAGCCGATGAGTCCGCGGCAGTGCTTCCGTACTCATCGAACGTCAACCCGTACGGGAGGACAGTCACCGCTGCAGAGCGGTCCAGCCGACTGATCGAAGACGCCTCCTCTTCGTTCATCGCCGTGACGACGCTCGCCCAAGAGAGAAGCCGCCGCTGCGACGCGCGGTTCTTCCACGCGCTCAGCCAATCGACTTTCTCGAACGGATTGGCACAGAAGGAACCCAAGGGCGACAACACGCAGGCAGTCTGCGCCCGGCGAGCCGCGGCGGCCACCTCGTAAGGGAAGGCGCCCTCCGCGCCGTGAATGTGTACGATGTCCGCGGCGTTCACGTGATCGCGTACTTCCGCCGCGCTCGCTTGTTCGGCGATGTCCGAGTGTATGCCCGCCGAGCTCAGCGCGTGGACGAGGCCGTCCAATGCGATTGAAACGGACCCCGGCTTGCGGTCCATCGAGTTGACGGCATGAAGCACACGCAAGGACATGCCCGGAGATCGTACGCCACCTTCGACGATCCGCAATGCCGCGAACGACAATCAGACGCGCGACGAGGCGCTCGCGCCGGGGCTGTTCGGTCTACGCAGGTTGCACGGTGAGGGACTCTTCACAGGGCGCGGTCGCGAATAGCTCACAGCGCCGCTTCCACCAGTGGATGGTACGCTCAAGCCCCGTGCGGAGGTCGACGCTCGCTCGCCAGCCCAGACGCTCAGCCGCGCGCGACACGTCAAGACACCGGCGCGGTTGCCCGTCCGGCTGTGTCGGATCCCACTCGATCTTCCCGTCGAAGCCCACCAACTCGGCGATCAGCTCGGCCAACTCGCGAATGGAAATCTCGGCGCCGGTGCCGATGTTGATCGGGGCGCGGCTGTCATAGCATTGCGCCGCGGTCACCATCGCGGCCGCGGCGTCGTCGACGTAGAGAAACTCGCGACTCGGCCTGCCGGTGCCCCAGCATCGCACGGTGGTTAAACCGAGCGCGACGGCCTCGTGGAACTTGCGGATCAGCGCCGGAATCACGTGTGAGGACTGCGGATCGAAGTTGTCGCCGGGACCGTAGAGGTTGACCGGCATGATGAAGATCCCGTTGAAGCCGTACTCTTGGCGGTAGGCCTGGAGCATGACCAGCAGCGCTTTCTTGGCGATGCCGTACGGCGCGTTCGTGTCCTCCGGATAGCCGTCCCAGAGGTTGTCCTCGTGAAACGGCACCGGGCAGTACTTGGGATAGGAACAAACGGTGCCGATCTGCACAAACTTCTCGACGCCGAAACAGCGGCCTTGCTCGATGAGGTTCAGCCCCATGGCCAGGTTGTCGTGGAAGAACTTCCCTGGGTATCTTCGATTGGCACCGATTCCGCCGACCTGTGCCGCGAGGTGGAAGACGATGTCGGGGCTCGCGTCCTCGTACATGCGCTTCACCGCGTCGGCGTTGGTGAGATCGTATTCCGACCGATGCGGTACGAACACAGCCGGACAGCCCCTGCTCACGAGCCGACGACAGAGGACCTTACCCACAAAACCCGCCCCGCCGGTAACGCAAACTCGCTTGCCGTTCCAAAACGCGGTGTCGTTCGTTCGATCGTCTGCCATCGCCGCACTCACTCCGTTACGTTGCGCTCTAGCGCGGGTTATTCGCCTGTCATCCCGAGCGAAGCGAGGGATCTGGCTGCGCTGTCGGGACGGTCACTCGTTGCGAGGCAAGATTCCTCGATCGCTGCGCTCCCTCGGAATGACAGTGTGTCATTCCGCCATCGCGCAAAAACACCGTACCGGTAACAGGTTGCGCGAGATCGACGCAGCCGCATGAATCACCCGGACTAGCGCGTTGCGTATCCCGCTTCGGACAATGCACGCTCCTGCTCCGCCAGCTTCAAGTCGGAATCCACCATCATCTGCACCAGTTCGGCGAAGCCGACGCGCGGCTGCCATCCGAGCAATTCGCGCGCCTTGGATGCATCTCCACGAAGTTCGTTGACCTCCGTGGGGCGGAAATAGTCAGAATCGACCTCGACGTGCGCCCTCCAATCCAGATTAAGACAGCTGAACGCCTCTTCCAGGAAATCGCCGACGCTGTGTGACTCTCCGGTTGCCACGACATAGTCGTCCGGGTCGGGACGCTGAAGCATCTGCCACATGGCCACGACGTAGTCACCGGCGAACCCCCAGTCCCGCTTGGCGTCCAGGTTGCCGAGGTACAGGTGCTGCTGCAGCCCGAGTTTGATGCGCGTGGCAGCGCGGGTGATCTTCCGCGTCACGAACGTCTCGCCGCGCCGGGGGGATTCATGATTGAACAGCACCCCGTTGCACACGAACATTCCGTAGGCATCGCGATGATTGACGGCCTGCCAATATGCGTGAACTTTCGCACACGCGTACGGGCTGCGCGGGCGCAGCGGCGTCTCTTCCGTTTGAGGGCACTGGCGCGCGTTGCCGAACATCTCGCTGCTGCTGGCCTGGTAGAGGCGTACGCGCCTGGCTCGCGATTCGCTGTAGTCGCGCACCGCTTCGAGCAGATTCAACGCGCCGATCGAAACAACTTCGGCCGTGTAGATCGGCTGATCGAAGCTTGTGCGAACGTGCGACTGCGCGGCCAGGTTGTAGACTTCGTCCGGCTCACACTTGCTGATGATGCCGCGCAGGCCCGATGCATCGAGCACGTCGCCGTAATGGAGGCGCAGGCGGGCCTCGGATTCGTGGCTGTCCCGATACAGGTGTTCGATACGTTGCGTCGTGAACATGCTGCTGCGGCGCATGACTCCGTGCACGCGGTACCCCTTCTTCAGGAGAAGCTCCGCAAGATACGACCCATCCTGGCCGGTGATGCCGGTGATCAGCGCTGTCTTGTTCACGAGGTACTACCTGTCTGCCACTCTTGGTTGCCGCCGTCCCTAGACCGGACGTGCAGCGGTGACGCCCGGACGCCGGTTGCCACGCTCTGTTCTATCGGCAGGAACCGGCGGTCGGGTCGATGAGAACTGCCCCGCCAGGGTGCTTTCGTCCGCGCCGTACCAACAATGCACCGGAACGCGACACAGCGCACTCAGTTGAGCGTGAGTGGCTGCCGCGTGGACCGGCGCCATGTCGCTCACGACGACGGCATCCGGGGACAGGTCAGAGATGTGCGCCGCGGAAACCACAGGAGTCCCGCGATAGCGGCGGAATCGGCGTTTGAATCTATCGTCCGCGATCGCAATTACCTTCAAGCGCACTTCGTTGGCGGCGCGATGAAACGCATGGACGTTCTTTCCCAATCCGGAGAAGACGACTCTCTCGGCGCCCGAGTCACGGAGTGCGCGCATGCGTTCGAGGGTTTCGTGATGTCGAAACAGTGCCTCAAACGCTTCGTCGGTGAGGCGCCGTTCGGCATAGTCCCGGCGTGAGCGGGTGCGAAACGCTCGCGCCGCGAGGCGACCCTTGATGAAGCTGGAGCGCTGGCCGTTCGCCGACGCCAACCAGCGGTAGCGCTGCGTCCAATCTTCTCGATAGCGGCTCCGCATCGGCTCACGCAGATAGCGATCCACGATGATGAGATTGTTACGCGTGTCGTAGTACGTTGTCCGCGCTGAGATGCGCGCACACGGCGTCTTCAGGTGCTCGACGTGGAGGTCGCCGAAATTCGTTACGCGCCATCCCGCGTTCACCAGCCGAAACGCGAGGTCGTATTCCTCGGCCTGCATGAACAGCCGCGTATCCAGCCCCCCGACCTGACGCAACGCATCGGACAGAAACCCGACGCCGCATCCTACAAAGACATGCGGCAGCGCCCCTCCCTCACGCCGGCCGTCGGGCAGATGCACCGCAAAGCCCGCGGCGCCCAGACGGTCGTCGTCGTTGAAATACTGGATCATGCGATCGATCGATCCAGCGCGGGGATGGGAATCATCGTCAAGGAAGACGACGTGACGCCCGCGTGCCCGCGAGACGGCCACGGATTTCGCGCAACTACCGAGGTTCTCGTCGAGCGAAATCAATTCGATGGCGCTGAACCGCTCGGAAATCGCGCGCCTCGTACCGTCGCTCGATGCGTTGTCCACGACGATGACCTCGGACACGGCTCGGTCGGGCAGCGCCAGGATACGGTCCAGCGTGCCGACCGCGACGTCGCGCCGATTGTGCGTTGCGAGTATGTAGGTTACATCGGGCGTGGGCAATGGAACGATGTCTCCGCGCGCCTTCCTCCCAGCCGGCGCGGTCCGCGCCCGGCGACGGTGATATCGGCGACGGTGCGCCGATCGCTTCAGGGATTCGCCCGCGGTGTATCCCATTTTTGGTGGCATCGGCAGGGAAGCGTGTGACTCGTTCCGCATGGTGTCCCGCATCGTGTCATTCCGCGCGCAGCCGTTCCGGCCTGCCGCGCGCGATAATCGCCACCCTGTTGGGGACCCGGCGATTCGCCCGAGTCGCACGCGGTTTGACCTTGTGTCGACCTGTCGATAGGATACCGTCGCATCACCGGTGGGACTTTAGACGACGATATGACATCGAGCATCGCACTCTACGGCGGAAGCTTCAATCCGATTCACCACGGGCACTTGATCGTCGCGCGGCGCGCGGCCGAGATGTTGAAGCTCGATCGCGTGATCTTCCTGCCGTCGGGCAATCCGCCCCACAAGGACTCGTCCGCCCTATTGGAAGCGTCACACCGCGCGGAGATGGTAAAGCTCGCCATCGCCGGCGAACCGGTCTTCGCCTTCAGCGACCATGATCTGCACAAGAGCGGACCAAGCTATACGGTGGAAACGGTGACACACTTTGCGGACACACTGGGTCCGGATCTGGACCTGTACTGGATCATCGGCGGTGACTCGCTCGCCGATCTGGCGTCGTGGTACCAGGTCTCAGACCTCGTGGACGGATGCCGCATCGTGACGGCCGCCCGTCCGGGATGGGATGTGTCGGCGTTGGACGCGCTGCAGTCGACGCTGTCGCCGGATCAGATCGCTCGCCTCCGATCCGACATTCTCGCCACACCCCGCATCGAGATTTCGGCGACCGATATACGGCGGCGCATAAGCGGCGGGCTGTCCGTCCGCTATCTCGTGCCGGATGCCGTACTCCGGTACATCGCGGAACACAGACTGTATATGGGAGAGCGTTCTCCCTCGGAGCGTCCGTGAGCGGTTCGGCACTTCGCCGGTGCAGGGGTCCGAGTCATGCACCTATTACGTGATTCGGCGATCGTCCTGAAACGGCTCGACTATTCGGAATCCTCGCAGATCGTGGTCGTTATGACACGGGCGAACGGCAAGGTCCGATTGATCGCCAAGGGCGCGCGCCGCTCGACTCGGAAGCGCTTCAACCCGGGCATGGAGCTTCTTGAAGCCGGAGAGATCGTCTTTTCAGTCCGCCACGTTCAGCAGGAGGCGCTCGCCACCATGACGGACTGGAAGGCCACACGCGCATTTTGGGAACTGCGCGAGCGGCTCGACCGACTCTACGCCGCTCAATACGCCGCCGACATTACCGCGCGTCTCACGGAAGACTGGGACGTTCACGCACAGGTATACGACTCCCTCTACGCAACGCTCGATCGCACCGCGCGCGGCCACGCCGCCCTGCGGGAGCTCGTCGCGTTCCAGCGGACCCTCCTCACGGAATCGGGCGTCATGCCGCGTTTCGACAAGTGCGTCTCGTGTACACAGTCGCTCGACGCGACGCGCGATGTCTACTTCTCCTCGTTCGAGGGCGGGCTTCTCTGCCGTGATTGCGAACCCGCGCGCGTTGAGAAGCGCCGGGTCACCGTGTCACCAGCCGCGTTATGCGACGGTACGTTCGATACCGAAGCGGACGTTGGTGGCGCGTTCGATCTATTCAACTATCACATCACGCACATGATGGGACGCGCCCCGGCGGCGTGCGGGTTCCTCCTGGACCTCTCCAGCCGAGAGCGACCCTCGGGACACTAGCCGGCTCCGGGTGATCGGCCATGCAAACCAGCGTCCGCAGGCGCGGTCCGATCAGCACAAGACACCCCGATGGTCCAGGAAAACCGTGCCCAACGTGGATAGTGTCACATGTTGGCATTTTTTTTAGATTCGCGTTTGACTGCTATTCGGCCGCATCTTAGTTTCGTGTTGAACTGGGACACGAATTCCCCTCGGACTCGCCGAAGGACAGGAAACGCTCTATGGCACTCACAATAACCAGCACAAACACGCTCCAGCTTCTGTCGATTATCAACCGGACACAAGCCAAGCAGGCCAACCTGCTGACGCAGCTTACAACGGGAAAGCGAATCAACACCGGCAAGGATGACCCGGCCGGTCTTATCGCGCTCGAGAACTTCAACGCCGAGTTGACGGCGGTGAACGCCGCCCTGGACAACAACCAGCGTACCAACGCCCAACTCGCGACAGCGGAAGGGGCGTTCACCGAGATCAGCGCGCTGCTGACGCAGGTCGAGTCGCTGGTCGCGGCGTCCACCAACAGCGGCGCCATCTCCGGTGCGGAGACCGCCGCCAACCAGGCGCAGATCGACTCGGCTATCGCGTCCATCGACCGCATCATCCGGACGACCCAATTCAACGGCAAGAAGCTGATCAACGGCTCCTTGGCCATCGACTCCAGCGGTGTGGATTCGACGAAGATCGATAACCTGCGCATCTACTCCCGCGGTCAGGGTACGTCCGCGTCGACGGTTACGGCCACGATCACGGCGTCGGCGCAGGCTGCGTCCGCGGCGTTTGCGGTGGGCGGCTCGCTCACCAACGTCAACACCAGCGGCGCAACGTCGCTGTCCATCACCGGCACGCTTGGCAACGCGACGATCACCCTGGGCAGCGGGCTCACCCGGACCGGGATCATCGCCGCGATCAACGAGGCCACCGCGCAGACAGGTGTGAGCGCCAGCAACGACGGAACGGGGCTCGAACTCAACACGACCGGCGCCGGCACGGATGAGTTCATTTCGGTAGACGTGCTTTCCGGGGGGGTATTGAAGGCACAGGGAGCGGGCACGACGTCGAGCATCATCGAGACCACAAGAAGCTTGGGCGTGGATGCCGCGGTTACGATCAACGGGCAAACCGCCAACGTCGACGGTCTCGACGTCAGCTTCACCTCGAACGGTCTGAGCTTCTCGTACAGTCTTGACGCGGACTACGGGTTTGGCCGCGTCGCCAATCGCTCCAACACCGACACGTTCAACGTGGAGGTGACCGGCGGTGCCACGTTCCAGATCGGCACGGACTCCACGACGCGCGAGACTCTCGGACTCAACGGGCTGTACAGCCACGCGCTCGGCGGCGGCGACTCCGGCGGCTTCCTCTCGGACATCAAGGGTGGTAGCGCGGCCGACCTCAACACGGACGTGGCAACGGCGCTCAAGGTCGTCAAGAAGGCGATCTCGGACGTAGCGACGGAGCGCGGGCGTCTGGGCGCGTTCCAGAAGTTTACCGTCGAGACGTCGATCAACTCTCTGGAAAACACCAAATCGCAGTTGTCCCGCGTGAAGAGCCTGATCGGGGACACGGACTTCGCGCAAGCCACGGCCGAGCTGAACCAGCAGTCAGTGCTGTTGAGTTCAGGCATTTCGCTGTTGGGGCTCGCCAATCAGCAGGCAGCGCAGATTCTGTCGCTGCTCGGCTAGAAGAGAGCGTTGAGGAGAAGATGGAGGGGAGCCTTCTCCTCATCGGCGGGCCGTGGGTACACCACGGCCCGTCGTCGTTTTACGGTTCGACCGATCACCCCGCCGCATCACGCTTCCGCCGAGTCCAAGCCCTCAAGGCATCGATAGGCATGGTGTTGAGGATTACGTCGGGCGTCGCCCACCCGCGCCGGGCGGTGGCGATGCCGTAGCCCATCTGGTCCAGACCATCGATGTGGTGAGCGTCGGTGTTGATGGCCAACATGACGCCAAGATCGATCGCCTGCCGCACATGGATGGCGTTCAGATCGAGACGCTGCCACGACGCATTCACCTCCATCACCGTTCCGCTTTCGGCGGCCGCGCTGAGCACTCGATCCATGTCGATCTCCAGCGCGGGACGCTCGTTGATGAGCCTTCCGGTCGTGTGGCCGATCATGGTGGTGTACGGGTTCGCGATGGCTTCGAGCAGTCGCTCGGTCGGTGTGACCTTCCGCGCGGACGAGCGTGCGTGGATGCTGGCGACCACGACGTCGCAGCGCGCGAGAATCTCGTCGTCGTAGTCCAGCGAACCATCCGTCAGGATGTCGCATTCGCAGCCGGCGAGGATGGTGATGCCGTCGAGCCGCGCATCGACCTCGGCGATCGCCTCGATGTGGCTCAGCAACCGCTCCTCACTCAGGCCGTTGGCGATGGTCGAACTCTTCGAGTGGTCGGTGATGGCAATGTATTCGTAGCCACGCTGTCGGGCGGCGGCGGCCATCTCCTCGATGGTGCATCGCCCGTCGCTGGCGATGGTGTGCATGTGCAAGTCGCCTCGGACCTGATCGATGGTGATCAGTGACGGCGCCCCATCCAGGTCGAACTCGCCGCGGTCTTCGCGCAGCTCAGGCGGGATGAAGGGCACGCCAAGCGCTTCGTATATGGACTCCTCCGTCTCCCCGGCCACACGCTCATCGCCGGCGAACAGTCCGTATTCGTTGAGGCGCCGGTTCTTCTTTGCGGCCGTCTCACGAAGGCGCACGTTGTGCTCCTTGGAGCCGGTGAAGTACTGCAAGGCGGCGCCGTACGACGCGACCGGCACGACGCGGAGATCGATCTGCAACTCGCGTCCGCGCGATGCCTCAACCGTGACCGAACCCTTCGTCTCACCAGCGGCCAGGACGCGCCGCACGCCGGGCAGATCGGCAAACGCCTTGACAACGCGCGCTCCGTCTTCGCACTCGCAAAGCAGGTCGATGTCGCCGACCGTTTCCGCGCCGCGCCGCAACGATCCGGCGATGTCCACGCGATTGACGCGCGGCATCTCTCGCACCAGCGCGGCCCAGACCTCGGCGATTCGCCGAGCGACGCCCATCGGAGTGCGCCCGCCGGATTGCTCCAGAAACTCGATGCCGTCTGTGATCTTCTTGACGCTCTGCTCGCCGAAGCCCGGCAGGTCGGCCAGCGAACCGGACTCGATGACACGTTTGAGGTCTTCGATCCCGGTCACCTCCAATTCACGGTAAACTTGGGCGATCTTCTTAGGACCAAGCCCTTGTATGCGCAGCAGTTCGGGCAACTCGGCCGGCAGCTCCGACTCTAACTCGTCGAGCAGAGAGATTCGGCCGGTTTCGATATACTCGGTGATCTTCTGGGCGGCTCCCTTTCCAATGCCGGGGAGCTTCTTGAGGGTCTTTTCCGCCGCAGCAACGGCGATGTCGTGCGGATGCGATTTGAGGAAGCGCGCGATGCGCCGGTAGGAGTTGACCCGGAACGCTTCGCCGCCGTTGATCTCGAGCAGATCCGCAATGCGACTGAACGCCGCGGCGATTTCACCGTTGATCATGATGCGCGCTTGCCCCCTCCCAAGACAAACTGAATCCGACCGGAACAGGTTTTCGCAACCGCCTGCACCCTCGACTCCGTACCGGAGAAGATGCGACTCGTCAAGCAGAACGCCCCGATCGGTCCGCACCGGGCGCATGACACTTTCGGCGGCATTCGATTCCGGGTGCCACGGGCGGCTTGCCCGCCCGTGTGGTCACACAGGCGGGCGGGTGGGGCGTACGCACTGGCAGACAAGCTGCCAGTGGCACCCGCCGAAAGTGTCACGCACC
>JAJDDR010000498.1 GCA_029260255.1 Phycisphaerae bacterium | reverse complement strand
TGGTTGGTTTTCGGTCAGAATCGAGCCTTGTGAGGTTTTGATTCGGCATGAAGACAGCGAGGGCCATCAAGGGTGTTTACGGACATGGACAAGTGGGCAGAGATTCGGCGGCTGGTGCTCGTCGAAGGCGAAAGCAAACGGAGCGTGTGTAGCCAGTTTGAGATCCACTGGGACACGCTGAAGAAGATCCTCGAGCACAGCGAGCCACCGGGGTACCGGCTGGGCAAGCCCCGAACCAAACGCAAGATCGAACCCTCCCTCGAGACCATCGATCAGATCCTCCAGCAGGACAAAAGCGTCCACCGCAAGCAACGGCACACCAAACGCCGCATCTTCGAACGACTCCGCGACGAACACGGCTACCTCGGCGGGTACACGGCCGTCAAAGAGGTGGTGCGCGAACGCGAGCGACAGGGACGCGAGGTGTTCATGCCACTGATCCACGCGCCGGGTGAAGCCCAAGTTGACTTCGGATTCGCCGACATCATCCACGACGGCCAGACCACCAAGGTCGCCCTGTTTGTCATGACGCTGCTGTACAGCGACGCGGTGTTCTGCTGCGTCTTCCCGCGGGAATGCACCGAGGCCTTTATGGAAGGCCACCGGCGGGCTTTCGCGTTCTTCGGCGGCGTCCCCACTTGAAGCTCCTTCGAGATGCAGAACTCGGATACCAGAATTCGGTGCCCAATGCGCTGCGGTGCCAACATCCATAAGAACCATGATCTACAGAATTCAGTCTCCGTGCACGTGATCGCCGAAATGTGGGGGATCCCCTTGCGCCGACCCAGCCATTTATGATAACGGGTTCTATCATCAATGGCGGTGCGGGTCGGGAATGCCAAAACCGCAGCGCCGACCAGGGAATCTTCGCGGGTCGCGCGACGTTCGGATCGGCGCCGCCAAGAACAAGCACGGAGGCACGCACCATGAGCAACCACGGAATCGCAACTTTCGCCGCGGCAGCGGCGCCGAAAGCTCGCGAATCGGTGGGACTCCCGCCGACCCTCCTCGGACACGCGACGCCGGAGGTTCGGCAACGGGTCGAGACGTTCTACGCTTCCGTCGCAGATCTATTCGAAGCCTGGGTCGCACGACGACGGAGTCGGCATACGCAGCGAGCCTATCGTCAGGACGTGAACTGTTTTATCAACTTCATGGGACTTAAATGGCCACAAGAATCGTGGCAAATCTACACCGTCTCGGTGAATGACGTTCAGGCGTTCCGCGAGCATTTGATTGCGCGTGGTGCGGCGCCCAAGACGCTGAACCGACGAGTCTCGTCGCTCTCGAGCTTCTACAAGTTCCTGTCAGCCGCCGCCGCCGAGTTGCGGTTACCGATACGCGTCTCGACATCCGAAGCGTCCCGGCGACTCTCGCCGGGCAGCAGCGGATGATCCACGCCGTGGAAAAACCGTTGGGTGCCGTGGGTTGCCAGCAACACGAAGAACCGCTGATAGCGAAGGTACTGCACTTTGGCCTGCCCCTCGCGGCTGCGTCGGTACTTGGTCCACTTCGACAAACCGATCTCGTAGCGCTCGATGAGCTTCGCGTCGACGGCGCGGGGATCCTTCCGTGCCGGTATCCGTCCCGTTACGTAGAACCAATACCCGTTCCGCACGTACGACACGGCCAGTTGCTGCACAAATCCCGCCACGCTCGTGGCCTCACACCGATAGCCCATCCAATCTGTCTCCAAGTCTTCATTCACGTTCAAAGTAAGGGAATTGTTTGCGGCACAATTCCCAAAAAGCCGATTTATCAACCTCCTCTCGAACCAAAACAGAACCCGACCAAATCAGTCAGCTCCTCGGTCGTCGGGTCGCGCGACAGCCCCTCCTGGTACGCCAACCGAATCTGCTCCATCACCGCTGGAGGGATTTCCTCCGGCGTCTGAAGCGATTCCAACGCCTCTTCCAGAATGTCCGCCGGCGCGTCGCCGATGACGGAGCCCGAACGCGTTCGCCACCAGCCCATCGTGCAGCCAACCTCCTTAATAATCGCTGGGAAGCAGCACGGTCGTTGCCGACCGGTCCGCCTCGGTGATCACCCAGAACCTGACGCCCGACGCGCTGGTGTAGACCGAAAGCAACCGAGTGCCACATCGCAGTGCCTCGTCGTTCGCCCCTCGGTCCTCACTACACACCTCGCCCCAGTCGCCACCCGCGTGGCGCTGCAGCGCGATGAGCACGTCGTTCCGCGTGACAGCCTCCAGCGCCGCTGGAGTCGCCACGACCTGCCCCAGAGCGAACCGTGCTCCCGGCACGCGCTCGGCGCTCGCCGCGTCGCCCGCACGTTTTGGCGAACCGTGCTCATCGCCGGCTCGCTCACACGCTTCGTCGTTCACCACATCACAAAACCTCCTTTCATTTCCTTCGTTTCACCCGCAACCGCCGCTTGCTTCACAAGTAGCGGTTGCCTCAGTACATAGCGGTAGCGGCGCTCTCAACGCACGCACGTACGCCACAGGTGATCCGTCCTCCCGGACGAATCACCTGTAGCACATCACCAGTTGTCAACAAACGTTGAACCGACCCGTGTTACGAATCGGCTTGTCAGTAGTTATGGGATTCCCTTCGGAACACCCGTCAGCCCTTTCGTCGTCGCTCGCTCAACGGACACCACTCCGGCTGAGCCGATCAGGAACCTGATCGCGCGAACGGGTCACCACTGCCTTGCAGTGCCGGCAATCTCCTTGCCGGTCCGGGCCTTCGCCCGGAACACCGCCGAGACGCTTCGCAGACGCGTTCAGCATCAATGCGTCGTCTCGCTTTCTACTTAGGCCACACTCCCCCACTACAGCGTTTCAATCACCCGACCAACCTTGTCGGGCACCGGTCACCATTCCGGCAGCTGCAGCGGTTCCCGAATTAGTCATGATCGTTGCGTCAATCGGTCACGTCGCTAGATCTCGGTATGTCGAGATCGGGTCATCATCGATCGATCGTCGCCTCCCGGCGTCGATCTCGTTTGCATCCGGGAATCCCCGGGTGATTTCGGCGGGCCGAAGCAAGAAGCGCCCGCTTACCCATGCAAGATGTTGCCACCTCGCCAACGATGATTCTTCACAGTTCGGCACCGTCTCCGATAACACTTACCGGCAAGCCCTCGCGGGCCTTTCATGGTTGAGCTATTTCCCGCCCGATGTTTCGTCGGGTCGTCGCGATGGGTCACATCGCGATGCTGCGCGTCGCCGCGTCAGCAGGTCCCCACGCCGGCTTGGGTTGAACGAACCTGACAGAACTTTCACCCGAATGCGTCACAACAAGGTGACTTTGGTCCGAACCCCCCAAGGAGGATTTGTCTTGGACAACGGGGCGGTCAACATCCGCCCTGCTCCAAAACGCACCACCTTCGATCACAACGGCCCTGCAGCGCAGCATGCGTCGACGTATTGCTTGTCGAATGCACACCCAGGCTGCAGGGTTTTTCTCCGTCGCCCTCCTTCCAATTGCGGAAGCCGTCACCGGCTTCGACGCCAATCGGATAGAACACGGAGATTACGTCCACCAACATCCTTGTCGGTGGGGATTACTTCCGTGAGCCTCCGTCGAGCAACGCAAGCCACTCTCATGGCACGTCGCTCTACGGATCGACCTCACAACGGGTGGTGCCCGTCATTGACGGGTAGTAAATCCGTTCCCTTAGCCGCGATGGTGAGTCGCGGTTTACCGGGTGAGGTCGCACATCACCACTGACAACAACATGGAGACGAACGGCTGCGGAACGCCAATTCCGCTGCCAATTGAGTACCACATGAGATGGCCCCACGAACATCCGTCTTTTCTTCCTCCTATGCAGATTACGGCGGACGACGTACGCGTTCATGCGGGCGGGTTTGTACGCCTGCGTGGTGTTTGACGCTTCCTTTTGCGCGCCGGGCATGTTTTTGCTACTTGTGAGGGGAATCACAGAACAACAGGCCATGCCAGATGAACCAGAACACGCTCAACGTACGAGATCGCATTGACATTCTGCTTCGCGAATATGACGCGTTGTATGGACTGCTGAGGTTTCGGCTCGAAGCGATGGACCGGCGGTTACCGCTGGTGGGCGGCGGTTTTCTGCTGCTCCTTGGTTCGCTTTCCTCCCTCCCTTCGCCCATGCAGGTGACGTTCCTGCTCATGCTGCCAGCCGCCATCGCCTGGTTGATGGTCACCACCGTCAACCACGCACGCTCCAAGGAAGATCACTTGCGCCGCATCGATGAAATCGAACGCGAAGTGAACAAGCTCGCCGGCGCGGAGTTGCTGGTATTTCAATCTCAACACCCCAATCAGCATCATGCCATCGCCGGACGAACCGGCTCCGGCACCGTGCTTGCGCTCATGACGATGTGCCTGGCGATGTTGGCGGCCTGCTGGTTTCTGTTCGAGCCACTTACGACCGCCACGGTCGCGCTGGTAACGTACGGTGGGTACGTTGGGCTCATCGCGATGGTCATCGTCGCGACAAGATACCGTTTGGCGAACTACCGGTACCAACGTTGGCGTGAGGAAGAGACCGACTAACGAATCAGCGGCCGCGTCCTCGGCGCGGCCGACCAGAACCGCGCGGATTCCGGCGTAATCTCCGGCGGCGGCTCAAGCCTCCGGGAGCCCGTCCGCAGGGGTTGCCCTTCGGCCCACCCAATCGCCCGTCGCCGGCTCGCTCCGCTCGTTCCCGGTGAGCGACGGCCGATCGGGTCCCGAGCCGCAGGGCATCTGGCCGCGGTGTTGTCGTGATGGAATCCAACGGGAATCAATCGGCAACGCGATTCACGACGATCTGAACGGGCGATTGGGATGAACCGTCCAGCCGGCGGTTCGGCGTGAACGCCCGTTCTTCGCGCGCGATAAGCGTCACCATCGACATGCTGGAATACCTCTGCAAACGCTTCGATTGCCGAATGCAGGATCTGTTCCCGCCGCTCTAACGCAAGTGACGACATTACGCGATGTGTTGCCCGGGCGTAATCAACGACGGCGGAAACCATGGGCATTCGGGCATCGTGTACTGCCGTCCATCATCGAGCGGGATGAACGGAGCGTGGAACGAGAGCAGCGTTAGCGCCTCGGTCGGCGCGCTGAACGTGTGCATGAGGTTCCTGTCGAAGGCCAGGACGTCGCCCGGTCGGACGGCGACGGAGTGTACGCGGCGACCGCTGAACGTCGACAGAGTTTCGGCTGAGACGTGAAAAAAACCGCTGCCCTCGATGGCCATCAACACCCGCCGGGAGTGCTCGTGGGCATGCACCGCGAGATCAACCGTCCCCGCAGCGAATCGGAGTTTCAGCAAGGCGTCGTCATCACAGCGCTCGATGATGCCGCCGGCGATCATGTCGCATGACTCAAACGGGGATCGCAGGTCGCACGGGAAATCGGCAAGCTCCTGAATCACCGATGAGTCGGAGAGCCTGCCCAAACACCACCCGCCCTGACGTCCCGCTGTGGCGAGCTCCTTGGCCAGCGTTCGCCTGGCCAAGGAAACAAACCCGAGGACCGGGTCATTCCCGTCCAATAGCACGTCACCCATCACTACATCGCGAAAACCTGACTGACATGCCTGCACGCCACACCTGACCCTTCCTCATCGTGAGCGAATCGCCGGCAGAGGCTCCCGGATTCCGAGCAAGCCCTGATCTTGGCGATCCGCACATGCTTGGCCTTGTCTAGGCTACAAGAAACACGGCAAGGATTGTATGTGTCGCACAACACAAGTCAAGGGTTGTGTTTATGGCACAGAACACGGCTTACGATGTCTCAAGACTCCGTAACCCTTGGAACTGCAGTTAGATGGACACTCAAGAGGCATTTGGGATTCGTTTGCGGGAACTCCGGAAACGGGCGAACCTGACGCAAAATGAGCTTGCAAATCGCGTTGGCCATGGCTTTGTCATGCAGCGAATTGGGGAGCTTGAGCGCGGTGAGTCCAACTGCACCCTTCAAACAATCGAACGTCTCGCTGACGGGCTACGATGCGAGCCGGCCGAGCTTTTCCTGTTCGGCCCGCATTCGTTGAATCAACCAATATCGATTCTCGATCCTCGAATCATCGAGATCTGGGAAAACGCCGACTATGAGGCCAAGCGTCGCATCCTCCGTGTCGTGAGCGAATTGGTGTGAGGGCGCGTAGCTCCAAACTTCGATGCATCCGCCCATGACTTCGCGACTAGATGATTGAAACATTATTGCTGTATCGAATCCGCGCCTCTTCCGCGGCCGAGAGAAGCGCCTCTTGAATCTGAAGATAGGTCGTCGTTCGCTCCACAGTAACGGCGATTCTGCACCCGTCGTCGGCGCAAAACACAAGGCGGATGTTGCGTGCCTTGCGTTTCTTCTTGCCCTGGCGTTGGCGGACCACCTTGGCCGCCTGATCGTGCGTGAGCGTCCCCGCAACCGCCTTCGCGGCCAGTGTCCGGCGCTGCGAATCGTCGCCGAGTTTGAACAACTCATAGGCGGACCGGCTCGAAAGCTCGCCGCTGTCGATTTGGCGCTGAAGATCTTCAGGCAACTTGAGCAGCGCGAGCGCGCGGCTGATGGTTGAAGGAGGAATCCGCAGGACCTCGGCCAACCGTTTGCCGCTCCAGCCGTTGACCTCCATCAACTCCGCAAACGCCTTGGCCTGCTCCACCGGCTTGAGATCCTCTCGAAGCAGGTTTTCGACCAACTGGTGCTCGCGAATCTCCGACGCTCCCATCGCCTCTTCCCGAAAGCAACAATCGATCGTCGGCAGACCCGCATGACGGACAGCCCGCCACCGTCGCTCTCCCGACATGATCACCCACTTGTCCACCTCGGCAGACCAGCGCACGTGAATCGGCATGAGCTGTCCCCGCTCGCGGATGCTGACCGCCAAGTGCTCGATGGCCTCCTGGCTGAATGTCACGCGCGGCTGGTCGGGATCGGGCATGACACGTTCGATCTCAATCGTGCCCATCCTGCGAAGTGGGCGCCGACCCGCGTCCTTCTTCGCCGGAACTGGGGCAAGTTTCGGCATTGACTCGTTGGCGCGCACGCCCATCGATTCGTCCAGAAGATTGTCCAGTTGTGCCAGTGTGGATCTCGTGTTCGACATGCTACGCTGCCCTCTGCCGTTCTTCGCGTTTGGAAATGCGTTCGCAAAGCTCCCGCGCTAGTTCTCGCATCGCCGATGCGGCAACCGATTTTGGTTCATGGTGCTCCACCGGTTTTCGGGAGGCCGTCGCCACCTTGAACGCCGCTGCTTCGGGCACGACGGTGTTGAGCACCATGTGCGAGTAGTTCTTCCGCAAACGCCGCTCGTAGGCCTGGTGAATCAGCAAACGCCGGTCACAGCGGGTCACCAGGAAACCCAACTGCCGAAGCGGCGGGTTGAGTTCTCTCGCCTGCTCGACGGCTTGGCGCACGGCCCGCAACCCTTGAGTCCCGAAATCCTCCGGCGGCACGGGAATGACCACGTAGTCCGCCGCGATCAACGCCGCCCATGTGCAGGTGTAGAGATTGGGCGGGCAGTCAATGAGCACGAAATCAAACCCCGAAACGTCTTCAAGAAACACCCGCAACGCGTACGGCATCATGCCCTCATTCTCCGGTGAGGGCCGATTGAAGACCCCCAGATGATGATTCGTCGGCAATAACGTGATGCCGTCGAATCGCGCGGGCATGAGCATCGTTGCCTGTTGCGCGTAGACCGAGTCGTCGAAAACGGCCGCCAGCGTTTGCGGCGGTGGCTGAGCAGTACGGACGCAAGCTGTGGTACTTGGCGGCGGTGTTGGCGGGGCTTCGCAAGGGTGACCTGGGACGGCTGACCTGGGCGGACGTGGACTTCGACGCCGGGACAATCACGATACACGAGGGCAAAGCCAAGCGGACCGACGTTATCCCGTTGCACCCCCAGCTTGCCGGTGAGCTTCGGCGGGTTCACGCGGAGCGGCACCCCGTGCCGATGGCCAAGGTGTTTCCGCATCCCGTCCACAACCTGATACGTCAGAAGGACTTTCTGCGGGCTGGACTGGCACGCCTGGAAGCGGTGACCGATGCGAACGGCGAGCCCGTCATGATCGGCAAGGGCAAGCATCTGCAGGCCAAGACGCGGATCGTCACCAGCGACGACGAAGGCCGGGAGATCGACCTGCACGCGATGAGGACCACGCTGGGCACAAATCTGGCCCGTGCGGGTGTCGCGCCCCAGATTGCCCAGCGAATCATGCGACATGGCGACTACCGGACGACCTTGAAGCACTACACCGTGCTCGGGCTGAGCGACACAGCGGCGGCAATCGAGGGACTGCCGGGTGTCCGCGACGATGATCGCGAGGCGGCGAG
>JAJDDR010000497.1 GCA_029260255.1 Phycisphaerae bacterium | reverse complement strand
TGGGATTCATTTGCGACCAGGAGCTCCGGACGTTGCGACAGCAATTCGAGGCGTCGCGGTCATCCTGACCCATCGACCGTCGCCGGCTGACGATCCCGGCCCGCTCAAATCCCCTCACGCACGCTCACCGGAAGGACACCGATGGTTCACCTCAATGTCCCATCGCCAGAGACAGTATTGCGGGAGCTCCTCGACGCGCCGCGTACCACGGGTACGAAGAGATCGTCCGCGTCCCACTTGTCATGTGCGAACAGGCGGTAGTCCGCCAACCAATCGTCGGACTGGCGTCCACTCGCGCAGATGAGGCTGGCGACGGTGTGTCGGCCCGGGCAGGCGCGTTGGCTGAGGCCAAGTCGCGTGGCTCGCTTCCAAGTCCGATGCTGGCGGAAGGCGTCCATGCACTCCGTCGAAACTGCGTCGATTTCGGGCGGAAGCTCTAGCGTTTTCTTCCCCGCGTCTGTTTGTCGCCGGCTTCTTTCCGTTGCAGGGTCAGGGCGAATCGGTCCTTGACGACCCACTCGACGGTTTCGCCCTTCTCGAACTCCATGGCCTGTGCGAGTACAGCCGGGAAGTTCACGTACCACTGCTGGCTGGCCTTGCGTTTGATCAATTGGACTTTCGTTGGGTAACCCATGGGTTGACGTCCTTCCATGCACTAGTTATATAACTAGTATAGAGAGGACGCAAGAGAATCCGGGCCGATTCGGACCGATCAATCGGCAATCAGCCCGGATGCACCACCAGGGTAAAACGGCCAAAGCCCAGGCGCCGTCCCTGCGGAGCGCGAGACGCTGGCGAGAGATCGCGCAAGTCGAACGCGGGCAACGTTGCGCTGCACTATTCCGTCACATTGACGCAGTGCAGGAATTCGCCGCGATCGCTGTAGGCCTTGACGATTTTTACGGCCTCGTCGGCGACGGCCAGCTGGGCTTGCTCCGTCGAAGCACCGATGTGATGCGTGCCGTACACCCGCGCCGTCCGAACGACGGGGTCGGCGAATTCCCTGTCGTTGGCCGCCGGCTCGATCTCGTACACATCAAGCGCCGCCCCCGCGATCGTCCCGGCCTCGATCGCGGCGGATAGTGCCTTCTCATCCACGATCCCGCCGCGGCTGCAGTTCAGGACGAATGCGGTCGGCTTCATCGTCGCGAGTTGCGGAGCACCGATCATGTGGCGTGTGGCATCACCGCCCGGGACGTGCAGCGTGACAAAATCCGCGGAGCGCAGCAGTTCATCCAGAGCGACCTTTCGAATCCCTAACTTGTGTTCGAGGTCTTTACGCTCAATCTCGTCGGTGTAGAGGAGGTCCATGTCGAATGCCGCCGCGCGTTTGGCGATCTCGTAGCCGATCCGGCCGAGGCCGACGACGCCGATGGTGCGGCCCTTCAATCCACGGGCTTTGCTGTATTCCTTCTTGTTCCAGACGCCGCGTCGCAGATCGACCGTGCCGTCGACGATGCGCCGGTCGAGCGCGAGCATCATACCGAGCGTCAACTCCGCCACGGCCACCGCGTTCATGCCCGGGCAGTTGCACACGCGCACGCCGTTTTCTGCCGCCGCCGCAATGTCGATGGTGTCGTATCCCGAGCCCGCCCGGATGACGAGCTTCAGCGAATTGCTCGCGGTGATCGCGGGTGGTTCCACCTTCGTGCTTCGGACGATCAGAACCTCGCACGCTGTCTCTACGATGGCGTCGCGCAAGGCGTCGCCCTGCAATTCGGGGTTGAGAGTCACGTTGAAACCCGCGCTCTCGAGTTGCTCGATTCCGCTGGACTCGAACTTGTCGGCAATCAAGATGTTCATCGACCTGCTCCAAGCTGTTGTGTGCGGTCTCCGTCCACGGGGAAACGCCCGCGGGCGGGACGATGGGTGCAGTATGTACGACATGGTCTTTGTTGCAAGGGGCGTCCCGTTGGCGTTCATTGCCCTCCCCGGATCGCGATTGGGCGTTGCGGCGATCTTCGGATAACATCGACCGGGCCGCGATTCCAAGAAACGTGACTGTGAGGCGATTGCGATGATCTACCTGGACTACAACGCGACGACTCCCCTCGAAGAATCCGCCGTGGACGCGATGGTTCCGTACCTGAAGGAGCACCACGGGAATCCATCCAGCAGCCACGGCTACGGAGTACCCCTGCGCGCCGCGGTCGAGCAGGCTCGCGCTCAGGTCGCGCGTCTCATCGGCGCGACGCCCGAGGAAATCGTCTTCACCTCCGGCGGCAGCGAGTCCAACAACTACGTGCTCAAGGGCATCTTCGAGCGGAGGAAGGAGCGTTCCTGCCACATCATCGTCTCCGCCGTCGAGCACCCGGCGATCCTCATGCCGTGTGCGTTTCTCGAACGGAACGGTTGCCGAATCACCAGGATTCCGGTTGACGGGCATGGAGCGGTCGATCCCGACGCCGTCCGCCGCGCCGTCACGCCCGAGACGATTCTCGTCAGCATCATGCACGCGAACAACGAGGTCGGCACCATTCAGCCCATCGCCGAAATCTCGCGCATCGCTCGCGACGCCGGCGTGCCGTTCCACACCGACGCCGCTCAGACGATCGGAAAAATCGAGGCCAACGTGGACACGCTCGGTGTCGATTTCCTCTCGCTCGCCGGCCACAAACTCTACGCCCCGGCCGGCGTCGGCGCGCTCTACGTCCGTTCCGGCATGGAACTCGAACCGCTCATCCACGGCGCCGGACACGAAAAGGGCCGCCGATCCGGAACCGAACCGGTGCCCAGCATCGTCGCCCTCGGCGTTGCTGCCGATGCCGCCGCAAGAGATCTAAACAACGCCAAAACGCGCACACTGTGTGCGAAGTTGCACACTCTTCTGGTTGACGGGCTCGGCGACCGCGTCTCCCTGAACGGCCACCCGGAGAACCGCCTCCCCAACACACTCAACCTCGGGTTCAAGGGTCTGATTGGCCGGAACATCCTGGCCAGCACCCCGGGTGTCGCGGCCAGCCCCGGAGCGGCCTGTCACGGCAGCCGCCACGAGCCGTCGCACGTCCTCGCCGCCATGAACGTCCCGCGCGACATCGCGCTCGGCGCCATCCGCTTCAGCCTGGGCAGGCCCACCACCGCCGCCGAAATCGAATCGGCGGCGCAGCAGATCATTGATACCGTCGGTTCGATGTGAATCGCAGAGAGCAACACCGTCTCGCGCCGCTCTACAGCAGGTCGATGAACTCCTCGACGGTGAGCCCGCTCTGCCGGATGAGCGCACGCAACAACCCTCGCGGGAATTCCCGATGGGCGGGGATCACAAGGATCGCTCGCGATGTGTCACACGCCATGACTACGTGACTCCCCTTGCCCCGCCGCGGAAGAACTTGGTATCGCGCCCGCTCAAACGCCCGAATTACGTCCCGCGAGGCTATCACTGGAAGTTGGACGCTCATGATCGCCAAGCACCGCCGCATTGGCTGAAACGTATCGACAGGAGCATAGGAACCGCCGGATCTTCACGAGCGAGCGGTGCGACCGCGCATCAGCGCTGTGATGAGTTCTAAACCGTGCAGATTTCGACGTTTAGCGAATCGGAAGGGATCTCGCGCCCCAGATGCTTCGCGCCCTCGATCCAGGCCTCAATGGCCGCGCGAACATCGTCGAGCGCGGCATTCTTGGTGGGACCGTGCGCAACGCACCCGGGGAGGCTGGGTACTTCGCAAACCCACCCGCCGTCTTCGACGTCAGGATAGACCAGGACCTGTCTCATGACGGACCATTGTACCGAACAAGGAGCCGGGAAGTCTACAACAATTCAGCCCATCGCGCGTCCCATAGGAACACGGAACACCAGAACTCGACAGGTAACGACCGTCGCTCGGTAGCGGTCCGCCGCACGCCTCAGTGCGGCTCGGTCATTGCGCGCCCGTCGAGCGCGGCGGTGAGCTCTTCGTCGGTGAGCAGCTTCTTCTCCATCGCCACTTGGCGGATCGTTTTGCCTTGGTCGAACGCGTCCTTGGCGATGGCGGCGGCGGCGTCGTAGCCGATCAAGGGTGCCAAGCTGGTACACATGGCCAGCGACCGTTCGACCAGTTTTTCGCATCTGTCTTCATCGGCTTCGATGCCGGCAACGCATCGATCGGCAAAAATGCGCGCGCCGGCGGCCAGGAGGCGGATCGATTCGAGCAGGTTGTGGGCCATCAAGGGCATGCCCACATTGAGCTCGAAGAAGCTCTCTCGGCACGCGAATGCAATGGCCTGGTCGTTGCCCATGACCTGTCCGGCGACCTGGGCGAGCATCTCACTCATGACCGGATTGACCTTGCCGGGCATGATGCTGGAGCCCGGTTGCGTCGCGGGGATCTTCAACTCCCCGATTCCGCAGCGCGGCCCGCTTCCCGACAGACGAATGTCGTTGGCGATTCTGTAGAGGCTGATGGCGATGGTCCGCAAGAAACCGCTCACCTCGCACACCGCGTCCTTGGCGGCCTGCGCTTCGCAGTGGTTGGCGGCTTCGACGAACTCGATTCCGGTCGCATCGGCGAGCTCCGCACAGACTCGTCGCCCAAACTCGGGGTGCGTGTTGATTCCCGTTCCGACGGCGGTTCCGCCGATGGCCAACTCTCGCAAAGCGCGAATCGCTTTGTGGGCTCGCGTTGCGCTCGATTCCGCCTGTGCCGCGTAACCGGCAAACACTTGGCCCAGGCGAATCGGTGTCGCGTCTTGGAGGTGGGTCCTGCCGATCTTGACCACCCGATCGAATGCCGCCGCTCGGTCGCAGAGGATATCTTGAAGGTGCTCCAGCGCCGGAACGAGGTCATCGATGATCGACATCGCGGCGGACACGCTTATCGCCGTCGGGATGACGTCGTTCGAGGACTGACCGTGATTGACGTGGTCATTGGGATGGATCGGATCGCGGCTGCCGATCGTCCCGCCGGCCAGCTCGATCGCACGATTGGCGATCACTTCGTTGGCGTTCATATTGGTGCTGGTACCGGACCCGCTCTGAAACACGTCGAGCACGAAGTGGTCGTCGAGCTTGCCGTCGACGACCTCGTCGGCCGCCCTGATGATGAGACCGCTGAGTTCGGCGTCGATGCGGCCGAGGTCTTGGTTCACCGTGGCCGCCGCGCGTTTGATCAGCCCCAGCGCCTTGATGAACGGGCGGCCGAATCGGTAGCCGCTGATCGGGAAGTTTTCGACGGCACGTTGGGTCTGTGCACCCCAATAGGCTTTGGCGGGCACGGTCATCTCACCCATGCTGTCCCGTTCGGCGCGTGTTTTCGCAGCCATCGCCGGCTCCTCGCTTGGTTCCGGTGCTCGCCGCCCGGAACCGTCTGCCGCATCCTACCGTGCCCTGGCTCAGGGTGGCAACGCCACACTGAGATCGCCCCACGTTGACCCTGCGGCCCGCGTGTGGATAATCTCCGGCGGATGTCGCTCGTTGCCGTGGACCACCCAGCAGAACGGGGCTTGTCATGCAGGACACTACCGAACAACTTGTCGAGCTCATCAAGACCACCTCGACCGATCTATCGCCGGACGTCGAACAGGCGTTAACCGAAGCACGCACGCAGGAGCAGGGCGGGTCCGCGGCTGAGGGGGCTTTGCTGACGATCCTGAACAACGTCGACATGTCGCGTCGGACCGGCCGACCCATCTGTCAGGATACCGGCACGCCGATTTTCCACGTGTGGTATCCGGAGGGCGGGTCGCAGCGCAAGCTCCGCGAGCAGATCGTCGCCGCCGTGAAAATCGCCACCGAACGATCGTTCCTTCGCCCGAACGCCGTCGAGGCGCTCTCCGGGAAGAACTCGGGCGACAACATCGGCAAGGACTTTCCGACCATCCACTTCGACGAGTGGGAGAATGACTATCTCAAGATCGGATTGATGCTCAAAGGAGGCGGCTCGGAAAACTGCGGCGCTCAATACAGCGTCCCGTCGCCCGAGCTGCCGGCCACGCGCGACATCAAGGGCGTGCGGAAGGCAGTCCTGGACGCGGCCTTCAAAGCACAAGGTCTCGGCTGCGCTCCGGGGATCATCGGCGTCGGCATCGGCGGCGATCGGGTTACGAGCATGGTCAAAGCCAAGGAGCAGCACTTCCGACACCTCGGCGATCACAACCCCGACCCCGAACTCGACGCCATGGAAAAACGCCTCCACCGCGAGATCAACGAACTCGGCATCGGCCCGATGGGTTTCGGCGGCAAGACCACCGTCTTGGGCGTGAAGATGGCACAACTGCACCGCGTGCCCGCGTCGTTTTTCGTCTCCATCGGGTACATGTGCTGGGCCGACCGTCGCAAGATCATGACCGTCAAGGATGGTGACGTTTCCATTCAGTCGCCGTAGCGGGCGAAGTCTACCTCGGGGGAGCCGGCATCATGGCCACAAAACTAACCGTACCCATCAGTGAAGAGCAGATCAGGGCGCTCAAGGTCGGCGATCAGGTTTCATTGAGCGGCGTGGTCTTCACCGGCCGCGATGCCGCCCACAAATACATGATCGAGAACTTCATCGACGGCGCCTGCCCCGACTCCGAGAAAGCGACCTACGACCTTCTCAAGAAGGGACTGGCGAATTCGGTCATCTATCACTGCGGTCCGGTCGTACGCACGCGCGACGACGGCAAGTACGAGTTCGTCGCCGCGGGTCCCACGACCAGCATCCGGGAAGAGCCGTATCAGGGCGCCGTCATAAGCCACTTCGGCCTGCGCGCCGTGATCGGCAAAGGCGGCATGGGCGACAAGACGCTCGCCGCCTGCAAGGAGCACGGCGCCGTCTACCTGCACGCCATCGGTGGGGCGGCGACGCTCATCGCCGAGAGCGTGAAAGAGGTGCTCAGCGTTCACAAGCTCGATCTCGGAGTGCCCGAAGCGTTCTGGGAGATTCGCGTCGAGGATTTCCTCTGCGTCGTGACCATGGACTCGCACGGCGACAGCCTGCACGACAGAATCCGCGCCCAATCCGAAGCCAAGCTGCGCGACATTCTGGCATCGCCATGAGCGGTGTTTCCTGGACCGACGCGTCTCGCGCCGAGTGGATCGTCGAGTGTGCGCCTAGCCGCCTCATCCTTCGCTGCGCCGATGAAGTGATCGACATTCCCGAGCGCGATTGGGTCTCCGACATGTCGGCCGTACCGCACGGGAGCGGCTTCATCGTGCGATTCTCCACAAGCCTCCGGGAGGTCGGCTTCGTCGTTTCCGCACAGCAGGCGGAACCGGTTCTTCGTCACGTCGGACTTTGGCCGGACTCGCCTCCGCAAACGATCGACGCGTGCATCGACGACGACACGCCCGAACGCCCGCTGATGTGGCCGAAGGTCTCGCCGCTCGCGGTGTGGGCGCTTATCTGTTCCTCGCTCGTGTTCGTTCCGGTGTTCGGCCTGCTGCCGGCGATCGCGACCGTGGTTTTGCTGGTCTCGCATCGCAAGACCGTCCGGCGCTCCCGCGTCTGGACCCACTCGTGCATGCTGTGTCGTGTGGCGTTTGTGTTGCTGGTCTTCGGGCTCTGCGTCGAGGTGCTGGCCGCCGTCGGTTATGCGCGCAACCGGTCCGCCTCGAGCGAAGCATACGCGGAATCCGCCTGCGCGCCCGGTCAGGCCGCCGCCGCACAAAGTGCGCGCGTGGCGTCCGGCGCGGACACGCCCATTCTCGCGGCGAAACCGTTCTGGCAGCGCGACATCGACTGGGGAATGCTCGCCGCCGGTCTGTTCGTCATCATCATGTCGTTGAGCGTTCACGAAGCCGCGCACGCAACCTCTGCGTGGTGGCTGGGCGACGATTTCGCGCGCAGGTTGGGGCGTGTGACGCTGAATCCCGTCGCACACATCGATCCGATCGGGACGATTGTCCTGCCGATGATTCTCTTCATTTCGGGCGCCGGGGTGTTTGGCTGGGCCAGACCTGTACCGGTGCAATTGGACGGCGTACCGCGCCCGCGTCGCGCTCACATTCTGATTTCGATTGCCGGGCCGGGCTCGAACCTGCTGATGGCGTCGGTGTCTCTGGGGTTGTTGCTTGCGATTGGATGTTGCGTTGGTTTTGCCTTTCCGGACGCGACGGTGACCGGCTTGGGTCTCGTCTCGGGCTCGGGCATATTCAGCGGCGTGGAAGCGTCAGGGTTCGCGTTGGCGCAGGTTTTCGCGGCGGTGTGTACGATTCTGAAGTTGAGTTTCCTGGTGAACGTCTTCCTGGCGTTTTTCAACCTGATCCCGATTCCGCCGCTGGATGGTTCGTGGGTTCTGGAGAATCTCTTTCCGTTTACGCTGGGGCCGATCTACGAGCGTATCCGCCCGTACGGGCTTTTCCTGTTCCTGGGTCTGATCTATACGGACATCCTGTCGTACCTTCTGTTTCCCGCAGTGCTCGCGGTCGTCCCGGGCCTGCTCCTGCTGGAAGCGTCGCTGCCGTTTTGATCGCCGCGCCGCGGGCGGCGTGTGACGGCTCACGGATTGGCTTCACCAAACCGTGCCACCCGTTTGAAAAGCACTTCCGACTCTGTCCGGACAATCAGCTCCGGTGTGCGCGACTTCGCAAACGGCGATAGATCATCAATTCGCGTTACTGTACGATGACCTGAAAGGCGGTCATGCTAGCGTAGAGACGATTCAAGATGACCAGCGCGCATGAACCCGGCGAGTGTGACACATCCGTTTCCGGAAGACGTGGGTCGAAAGCCCCGGCCCGCGCCGCTGTTGCCCGCGGCGGTGGGGATGGTCTGCGGAATTGTCGGTGATCATGTGCTGCACCCGCCGATGCTGGTGCATCTTGCCGTCGTTGCGGCGGCCGGTGCCGTACTTTTCAGGCGGGCGGACGGTCGCGCATTCGCACCGCTCGCGTCGTTCCTCGCAGCCGTTGCGCTCGGGGGCGTGCTGCACGACGGCAGCTATCGGCGTGTGCCGGCGGACCATATCGTGCGGTTTGTCGGCGATGCACCGGTCATCTCCCGTGTGGGTGGAACGGTTGTATCCACGCCGCGCATATCATCGCGCCGTGACCTCTTCTTCAGCCCGTGGATGTACGAGCGGGACAGTACGCGTTTCCTTGTTGAGGCGTCTTCGATCGAGGGGCGACACGGTCCCATCGACATCAGCGGAACGCTCGCAGTGAAAGTCGGAACTGCCACCGACAATGTTCGTCTCGGCGATTTCGTTGAGCTGTTCGGCAAGCTCTACCGACCAAGCCCTCCGTCCAACCCGGGGCAGTTCGACTTCGCACAATGGCAGCGCCGGCGCGGAGTGCATGTAGCCATGATCTGTCAGAGCATTGAACTCGTGAAGGTCACTCGGGCGGACGGTTGGCGCTCGCGTCTGGCGGAGCTTCGCGGACGGGCCCGTGCCGCGTTCGTGGACAACGATTTGGCAGTTCGCGACGAAGAAACCGCGCTGCTCGAAACCATGGTGCTGGGCGATCGTCACGCGGTCAATTCGCAAACGGAGCGTCTGTTCATCCGAACCGGTACCGCCCACTTCCTGGCCGTCAGCGGTGCGCACGTCGGTGTCATCGCCGGGTTCGTTTGGTTCATCGCCCGCCTGTTTGGATCGACCCGGCGGCGATGTGCCGTCTTCATCATCCTGGTGCTCGTTCTCTACGCCGGCATCGTCGAGCCGAGACCGCCGGTCTTCCGAGCGACGATCATCGGGATCGTGTATGCGGTCGGAATGATGTTGCGCCGCACGCCCTGCGCGGCCAACTCCATTTCTTTGGCGATGATCATTCTGCTGGCGATTCACCCGCCGATGCTCTTCGG
>JAJDDR010000496.1 GCA_029260255.1 Phycisphaerae bacterium | reverse complement strand
ACGATTGAAGACCCGGTCGACGCGTCGATCCCCGGCGGGCGGGCGTCGAAACTCGCCGTCATGGCCGCGCGGCAGGCGCTGTCGGATGCGGGGCTTGGCCATTCGGTGCCGTCGGGTGCGCGAACGTCGATTGTCATGGGCACGACAATGGGGGAGACGGAGTTTATCGAGGACGGACTCTTCGCTGCTGAGGGTGTCTGGCTGGATTCGGCGCACGTCAAGCGGATCGTCGGCGGTCAGCCCGGGTGCATCGCGCGGTCCGTTCAGACGGACTGTGGGGCATCGGGCGAGGCGGCGGATATCTACGGCGCTTGCGCGGCCGGGAATATCGCCATCACGCTGGCGTGCGAAGCGCTGGCGGCGAATCGGTGCGATATCGCGATTGCCGGGGGTGCCGACGGCTTCAGCAGGTTGGCGTTCATCGGATTCATGCGGTTGCGGCTGATGGCGGCGGAGTTGTGCCGACCCTTCGACAGCAAACGAGACGGCCTACTCGTCGGCGAGGGTGCGACGGTGTTCGTGCTCGAGCGCGCGTCGGACGCAGCCGCACGCGGCGCCCGCGTGCGGGCGGGCGTGGCGGGCAGCGCGATGACGTCGGAGAGCTACCATCCGACTCGGCCTGACCCCGAGGGGGACGGATTGACGCGCGCCATTCGCGGCGCTCTTGTGGATGCCGATCTCGCGCCGTCCGACATTGACTACGTCAACGCACACGGGACCGGCACTCCGCAGAACGACATGATCGAAGCGAAGGTGATGGACAAGTGCCTCCGACCGGGCACCGCGTTCAGCTCCACGAAGGCGCTCACCGGGCATACGATGGGCGCGGCCGGCGCGATGGAGGCGGCGGTCTGCGTGTTGACACTCGAGCAGCAGACGGTGATTCCTACGTGGCATCTTCAGGAGGTGTTGGAGCCGTGCGGGATGGACGCCGTCCGCGACGGTCCGCGTGAAGCGCGTGTCAGAGCCGCGATGAACAACTCCGCGGGCTTTGGCGGTTACAATAGCGGCGTGATATTGACGGCTGCGTAGGAGCGCAGACCGTTTGAGCGAGCCGGACGTCGTATGAGTAAAACCAAGAACCAACCAAGAGTGCTGGTGACCGGTTTGGGTCCGGTGACTTCGATCGGAATCGGGAACGACGCGTTCTGGCGGTCGCTCGTCGGCGGGCGGTCGGCGGTCGCCCCGCGACAGTTGTATGTCGACCTCGGGCGAGAGGCGGAGTTTCACATCGCGTCCATGGCGCCGGCGCTTCCGACGATTCGGCCACATCATGAGTTTCTCGAGCGCAACGACTACGCGGGGTATCGCGATCTGGCGTACGCGCTCGCGGCGATCGATCTCGCGCTCGAGGATGCGCACCTGGAATACGATCGGGCGGACAACAACATCGGCGTGATTCAGGCGTTCGAGGCGCCCGGCATGGAGCGTGCGGTGGCGACCATGTTCGAGACGTGCGCGACGATGGCGCCGTCGCAGCAAGGCCCGCCGAAACTGTACGAAAAGCTGGCACCGTACTTCTACAACGTTCAGGCATTCGTCTACGTGCATGCGATGAGCAAGGCGTTCGGGTTCCACGGCTACTCGACCAGCGTACACAATGCATGCACATCCGGCGCGTTCGCCGTCGATGTGGCCGCACAGCGCATTCGCAACGGCGACGCGGACGTTATGCTGGTCGCGGCGGGCGAGGCGTTTGACACCGGCGTACGCATCGAGTGGTTCCGGCAACTCGGTCTGCACGCGGCCGACGGCATGATGCGCCCGTTCGACCCCGACTCGTCGGGCTTTTACGTCGGCGAGGGCGCCGCCGCCATTGTGCTCGAATCTGAAAGCTCAGCGCAGGAGCGCGGCGCGCGTCCCTATGCGGAGTACCTGGGCGGGGCGTTCGCCCATCAGGGATGGAAGCACTCGATCCCGGACGTGCGGAGCAGCCGTTTGCACGAGGTGATCGATCGGACGATGACGGCTGGCGGACTGACACCGAAGGAAATCGATCTGATCGTCCCGCACGGCGCGGGGACAACGCTCTCGGACGGATACGAGGCGCAGTGTATCGCGAAGTCGTTCGAGCGGAACGCCACGGGCGCGGTGACGACGGCATTCAAACCGCACGTCGGGCATACGCTGGCCGCGAGCGCGGTCATCGAACTCACGGCGGCGCTGTTGTCGATGCGTCACAACACGGTCCCGGGGACGCTGCACTCGCGCAGTGGATGCGGAAGACTGACCGTCCCGCTGGTTACCGAGACCACCGAGCGACAAGTGAACACCCTTCTCAAGTTGTCGACCGGCTTCACCGGGCACGACGCAGCCGGCCTGTACCGGCGCGTGGACGCGTAGTAGCACGCCGTTTCATGAATCATGCGACTATGAGTTCCTCCCGAGCCGCGGGCTTCAGCCCGCGCGGACTGAAGTCCGCGGCTCGGGTGGTTACGCCAGGAGTTGGGTTTCGCAAAGACCGTGGTAGAAGGGACAGCGTGTGATGAGTTCGTCGTGCGTGCCGGTATCGACGATGCGCCCGTCCTCGAGGACTACGATGCGGTCGGCGAAGCGAATCGTGCTGAGTCTGTGGGCGATGATGAAGGTCGTTCGGTCCTTGGAGAACTCCCGGACGGCGGTCTGGATCTTCTGTTCGGACTCGGAATCGATTTGGCTTGTAGCTTCATCGAACACGAGGATCGGTGCATCGCGGAGGATTGCCCGTGCGATGGCGAGGCGTTGTCTCTGTCCCCCGGAGAGGGTACTGCCCATGTCGCCGGGGATGGTGTCGTAACCGTCCGGCGTCTGGCGGATGAACTCGTCGGCGTGGGCTCGTTTGGCCGCATCGATGACCGTCTCGCGCGTTCCGTTGCGCGAACCGTATGCGATGTTCTCGGCGAGGGACACGGGAAACACCACGGTCTGCTGGCTGACGAGGCCGATCTGCTTGCGCAAGCTCCTGAGCGTGATGTCGCAAATCTCGATGCCGTCGAACAGAATCGTCCCTTCTTGAGCGTCGTAGAAGTGGGCCAGTAGATTGACGAGCGTCGTTTTTCCCGAGCCGTTACGCCCGACGAGGGCGACGGTCTCGCCGCGCCGAACGGTGAGGTTAATGTCGGTCAGCGCCGGCGTGTCGGCGTCGGGGTAGGTGAAAGTCACGTCGCGAAACTCGATGGCATGCTCAACGCCCGTCAGCACCTGGGAACCCGCGAAGAGTTCGCTCTCGGGTTTGGCGTCGAGAAGTTCGAACAGCCGATCAGCGCCGGCGCCGCTTCGCATGATGCGCGTGTAGACATCTGCGAGCTTTCGCAGCGGGTCGAACATCATGCCGAGCATGACCACCAGGGAACCGAACTTTGCGACGTCTATCTCGCCTCCGACGACGCGGGCACCGAGCCACGCGGTGACGACCGCGACCATGACGACGCCGAGCACCTCGAGCAGCGGGCTCATCATGGCCTCGAGGCGGATGATCTTCACCTGATGCCGGAACATGCCGCGATCCACGCGCCAGAGGCGGCGACGTTCGGTGTTTTCGGTCGTGTAGGCTTTGACCACGCCGATGGCGGCGAGCGTCTGCGTGAGGGCGTTGATCATGCCGCCGTAACCGCGAAGCAGTTTCTTGTTGGCTTTCTTGATCGAGGCTCCGGCGCGCCAGAAGAGGATGATCGCAACGGGCGCCACGACGATCATGGTGATGGTGATTCGCCAGTCCAGCATGAGCGCGGCGAGAAGGATGAAGAGGGCTTTGAGCGGTTCGCGTATGGTCTTCCCGAAGAGGGACATGAGGCCGCGCTGCACCTCCTGAATGTCCTGGACGAACCGCGTTACCATGTCGCCGGTGTTCCGCGTGAATCGCGCCATCGGCAGTTGCAGCACTCTTCGGTACAGCTCCCGGCGCAGATCCATCATGGCGCGCAGCACGCCGAGGCGGACCAGATACTCGCCGACAAATCGGCAGGCGTTTGCCGCGAGGACGACGAAGACAAGGGCGGTGAGTACGAACTTGAGCGCGGTCATCCGCCCGGTGCCCGAGGGATCCCTTGGGATGAGCGACGCGAACCAATGCCCAACGCGGTACTTGGCCGGCGCCGAGGCGACGGTCTCATACGCACGAACAGGCCGGTCGCTCGCGAGGCCTGCCGCCGAGAAACGGATGCTCTGACCTGGTTGCGCCGCGGCGACGCGTCGAAGCCACTCGCGCGGTAGTGGTTGTTCGTCGTTCAGCGACGCGATTGCGGCACCGGCGCGCAGACCCTGTTCGTACAGAGGCGATGTCTCGGAGATTCTCTCGACGACGAGCGCCGCGGACGCGTGCGCGCCGTCGGCCGGGTCGTGAACGGTGAAGTCGACATCGACTTGCGCGCCTGCCATGGCGCGATCCGACCAGCCATGGAGCCCTTCGTCCTCCAGCAAAACTTTGAGGATCGGCAGCACGGCGAGGATACTCACTGAATGGAGCATCGCGTAGACGATGGAGAAGAAGATCCCCGTGATGATGAGTCGCTTGTGCTGGAACGTCGCGCGCAGCATGCGCCGATACGCCGGCGATGTGAGCGGAACACGCCGGGCGCGCTGCGTGTCGTCTGCGTGAATGGTGCTTGCGTCGGGCATTGAGAATCAGCGCCGCGGTGCGTTTTTTTGTGGCCGGCTGGGGCTGATTGACGCACGCGCGGGAATTCGTTTATCCGATACTGGATTAACCGCAGTTGTAATAAGCTGTCAACATCCGGCCAATCGACACCGATGGGGCGAACAACGCTGCCGAAACTACTATACTGAGATCGCTCACGCGGGCCGGGCGTTGGTGGGTGAACGATCACCGGGGACGGAGCGTGTCCGCCATGCCCCCTGAGACATTCTAGCACACCCTCATGTTCCGAGGGAGATTCACAAGGAGTCACGCACATGAAGAGCAAGCCCAACGTGCTCGGCCTTTGGCCCGGGCGGACACTCGTGGTTGTCTTGGCCTTCTGCTTCGCGCATCCGAACGCGTTCGCCGGTGAGACGCCGGCCACTCCGGAGAAAGCGCCCGCAGCCGCTGAGGAAGCCAAGAAGCCGGAGAAGAAACCCGATTTTCCACCGTTCGACGAGGTCAGCGAGGGTCACGAGAAGATCCCCGGGTTCTTCGATCTCTACTACGACAAGAAGAAGGACCACCTGCTGGCCGCGATTCCGAAATCGATGCTGGGCAAGGATTTCCTGGTGTCGACCAGCATCTCGGGCGGTCCGGCGTACACGGGTTTCATGTGGAAAGGCTATGTCGGTCAGTGGCACGAGATGGGCAAGAAGCTCGTCCTGATCGAACCGGACCTGCGTCACAGCCGCGCCGAGAAATCGACGGTCAAGGATGTGGTCGCGCGGACCTACACCGATCGGATCGTGTTGAGCACGAAGATCGTCAGCAAGCGAGACGGCGATCCGGTGATCGATCTCGACAAGGTCTACAAGACCGACCGGGTCGGACTCGCGCGCATCTACGACGCGCAAATGGACCCCGAGTTGAGCAAGTGGGCAGAGACCAAGGCGTTCGAAAAGAACGTCGAGCTGACCGTCGACGCAGCGCTGACCAGCAAGCGCCAGGACGGCGTGCGTGCCCGAGTGCATTACAGCATCAGTGAGTTGCCGAGCAACGATTACAAGCCGCGCCAAGCCGACGACAGGGTGGGATACTTCATGTCGGCGGTGAAGGACTACGGACGGGACCACAACGACCACACCATCTTCGATCGTCGCATCCACCGGTGGCACCTGCGGAAGGCGGACCCGTCCGCGGCCGTCTCCGACGTGCATCCGGACGATCAGATCATCTTCTATCTCGAAAAGACGATTCCCGTGAAGTACCGCCGCTACGTCCGCGAGGGCGTGTTGATGTGGAACGACGCCTTCGCCAAAGCCGGCTTGTTGAACGCCGTCGCGGTACGGCAGCAGACGGACACGAACGAGTGGAAAGATATCGATCCCGAGGACGTTCGCTACAATTTCATCCGGTGGATCGTCAGCGGGCGGGCGTTCGCGATGGGACCGTCACGAACGAACCCGAGGACCGGGCAGATCCTGGATGCCGACATCGTGGTTGATGACACCTTTCTGCGTGTCATTCATGCCCAATACGCGCGCATGGCCGCCAAGGGACCGGCCGCCGGGTACGATCCCCAGCTTCAGGAGTTTCTCACGGCGAACCCCGAATGGGCGTTCACGCCGCAGGAAGAACGCCTGCTGCCCAACGAGACGCACTACGGTGGTGCCAACGCCGAATTCGATCCGCGTTTCCTGGAGCACTTCGCCGGCAATCAGCAAGCGGTTTGCACCTACGCCCAGGGCATGGGGCATGAGATGGCATTGGCCGACTCCCTGCATCGCGCCGAGGGGCTGGGCGGGCTGAGTGACGAGTACCTCGGCCAGTTCCTCAAGTGGGTGATATCGCACGAGGTCGGGCACACCCTGGGTCTGCGACACAACTTCAAGGCGAGTTCGTGGAAGTCGCTCGACGAGATTCTGGCGACCTCGGGTGAGGCGGGCGTCCCGACGTCGGCGTCCGTGATGGACTACTGTCCGGCGATGTTCGTGACGGACGAGGAGAACCAGAAGAACTTCTACGGCGTGGGCTTGGGACCCTACGATGACTGGGCCATCTCATACGGTTATCAGCACCCTGGCGAGGACCACAAAAGCGAGAAGGACCTGCTCACGGCGATCGCGTCGCGGTCCGCGGAGCCCGGGCATATCTACGGCACGGATGAGGACCGGGGCATGTTCGCGCCCGACCCGCTGGTCAACGTGTACGACAACGGCAGCGATCCGATTCGCTACGCGAAGTATCGCATGGAACTCGTGCAACGACTCCAGAAGGACATCGGTACTTGGGCCGTAGAAGACGGCGAGAGTTACAGTCGGCTTCGTCGGGCGTTCGACGCGCTTCTCTTCGAGTATGGTCGCGTGACGCGGTTCGCGGCGCGGTTCGTGGGCGGACAGTACGTCAACCGCAACCACAAGGGTGATCCGAACGAAAGGCCGCCATTCGAGATCGTCGAGACCGCCAAGCAGCGCGAAGCGTTGGATTTTCTCGTCGAGCACGTGTTCGCCGACGGCGCGTTTCAGTTCAACCCGGAGTTGCTCAACCGGCTCGGTGCCGGACGTTGGCGGCACTGGGACTCGGACGACTACGACAGCACGCGCGAGTACCAGATCCATGACCGCATCGCGGCCACACAGTACTGGTCCCTGTTTCACCTGCTCAACCCCTTCACCATCAGTCGGGTGTACGATGCCGAGTTGAAAGTGCCGTCCGACGAGGACGCGATCACCGTTCCGGAGTTGGTGAACAGGACGGCGGACGTGATCTGGTCGGAGTTGGGCGCCAAGAGCGG
>JAJDDR010000495.1 GCA_029260255.1 Phycisphaerae bacterium | reverse complement strand
GAGTTTGAGCGTCTTGAAGAAGCGCTCGGCCTCGGGCAGCGGCCGGCGGCAGATTTCCTCGACGCGTTCGCCGCCCAACTCTACGAATCGCGACTCGGACCGGAGGCGCGATCCGGCACACGCTTCGCACGGCACGTCGGTGACCAGCTCTTCGAGGCGTTTGCGGTATTTCCAACTCGATCGCGTGGCCCGGTCGATGGCGGGGAAGAAGCCGTTCCAGCGAAAGCGGACTCCCTTCCACGCCTGCTTGTCTTTCGATTTCGGCGGTTTCATTTCGATCCACGCGTTGCCGCAGCCTTGCAGGATGGCGAGTTGGTGCGTTTCTGACAGTTGGCACCAGGGCGTGGCGGGGTCGAAACCGGCGTGGGCCGCGACGGCGTTCAACGCTGCGTTCATCGCCGGGTTGGCGCTCGCGTTTTCCCAGCCGGCGAGCGCTCCGTCGAGGATGGAACGGTTGGGATGCACGGCGATGGCTGCGGGGCTGGCGCCGCGTTGGACGCCGAGTCCTTCGCAACTCGGGCACCAGCCCATGCGGCTGTTGAACGAGAAATGGTGCGGTGTGGGCTCGTCGTAGCTGGTGCCGCATTGTTCGCAGGAGTGAATCTGTGAGAAGCGGTACTCTTCTTTTCGGTCGGCCCGGCGCTTGCGCTTAGGGCTCTGAGTGTGGCACCGGTTTCCAACCGGTGGATCGTCGCTTGGCTCGACGATCTGGAGCTTGATGACGCCGCGACCCAGGGCCAGCGCCTGCTCGACGCTGTCGGCCAGTCGCGACCTGGCGCTGGACTTGACGACGATTCGATCGACGACGAGTTCGATGTCGTGGCGGCGGCGTTTCGTGATGGTGACGGGTTCGTCGAGGGAGCAGACGGTTCCGTCGACGCGCATGCGGGTGAAACCGTTAGCTCGCTCGCGTTCGAAGAGCTGCTCGAAGGACTCCTGCCCGGTGCGCTCGATGGGTGCCAACAGCAACGCGCGTGTGCCGTCGCCGAGGGCGATGATGCGTTCGACGATTTCGTCGCTGGTCTGGGTGCCGATCGGAACGTGGCACTTGGGGCAGTGCGGCTTGCCCAGACGGGCCCACAGAATCCGCATGTAGTCGTAGATCTCGGTCACCGTGCCGACCGTCGAGCGCGGCGATTTGCTGGCGGCCTTCTGCTCGATGGCGATGGCGGGCGACAACCCGTAGACGTGATCCACGCGCGGCTTCTCTATCTGGCCGAGGAATTGCCGCGCGTAGGCACTGAGCGATTCCACGTACCGCCGTTGTCCCTCGGCGTAGATCGTATCGAGCGCCAGGCTGCTCTTGCCGCTGCCCGAGGGGCCGCAGAAGACGGTCGACTTGCCGCGCGGAATCGAGACGTTGACGTCCTTCAGATTGTGCTGCTTCGCTCCGACGACGGTGATGGCGTCAAGCTGCTTTCCGCGCCCGCGACGCGTTTCCTTCTTCGTGCCTCCGTGCCTTCGTGCCTTCGTATCTTCGTACAATACAGGCCGCAACGCTTGGCCGGTGTAACTGTTGTCGACGTTGGCGATGTCTTCGGGCGTCCCTTCGGCGACGACGTAGCCGCCCTCCTGCCCGCCCTCGGGACCGAGGTCGATGACCCAGTCGGCCGTCTTGATGACGTCGAGATTGTGTTCGATGACAATGACGCTGTTGCCGGCGTCGACGAATCCGTGCAGGACGCTCAGCAGTCGCTTGATGTCGTCGAAGTGCAGCCCGGTGGTCGGTTCGTCGAGGAGATAGAGCGTCTGCCCAGTGGACTTCTTGACCAGTTCCCGCGCCAGTTTGATGCGCTGAGCCTCGCCGCCGGAGAGGGTAGTCGACGATTGACCGAGTTTGATGTAGTCGAGCCCGACGTCGTGCAGTGTTTGGAGCATTGACGCGGTCTTGGGAATCGCACCGAAGTGCTCGAGCGCGTCGGCCACATCCATTTCGAGGACGTCTGCGATGGTCTTTCCCTTGAAGAGGACCTGGAGGGTCTCGCGGTTGAAGCGGTGACCCCGGCAGACGGGGCAGGTGACCCACACGTCGGCGAGGAAGTCCATTTCGATCTTGTTGGCCCCGTTGCCCTCGCAGGCTTCACACCGCCCGCCGCCCTTTGCGCCGACCGCAACGTTGAAGCTGAAGCGCCCCGGTTTGTACCCGCGGACTTTCGAGTCGGGGAGCTTGGAGTACAATTCGCGAATCTGATCGAAGACCTTGATGTAGGTGCCGGGGTTGGACCGCGGCGTCCGCCCGATGGGCGTCTGATCGATGTCGACGACCTTGTCGAGATGCTCTTTGCCGAGAATGTCGTCGTGATCGCCGGGTGACACTTTCTCGGCGAAGTTCAGATCGTGTGCGAGTTGCTCGCGCAGAATGTCATTGACGAGTGAGCTCTTCCCGCTCCCCGAGACGCCCGTGACACATACGAAACGCCCCAATGGAATGTCAACATCGACATTCTTGAGGTTGTTCTGCCGCGCACCCACGACGGAGAGCCACTGCAGCGCGTCGTTCTTCACTGTCGTGACACACAAATGCTGCTGATCACGCTTCTTGTTCCCCGTCGACCTCCGCATCAACCGAAATCTCTGTTCTTTCCAACCAATCGACCGGTGACACGTTCGACGACTTGATCGACTAAGTGGGTTAGCAAGTGATGGTCGCGTACGGTGCCCGACGCCTCAAGCATGTGCAAATGCAAGATGAGAATCCGCTCATCCTTCGTCATCTCAGCGTCAAGAGCCGCATTCATTCTGCAGAGCTTCTCAACTCGCCGAATAACGTCTGCGTCGCAGTTTCTCATTATGCCTTCTCCTCGAATGGCCCCGACCCCATCACTCCCAGTATCCTATCTCGCAACCTCCTTTGGAGATGCTCGTCATCTTTCCATTTGACGAGATTGATTCCTGACACGTCGAAGTGTGGACGGTGGTTCTCCCGCGAGCAGTGTATCACTTCCTTTCCGAGTCCGCGAGCGAAACCCGCCTCATAGTAGACACCGTTGTTGTCGTCCGACAGTTCCGCAACCAGAAAAGGACACTTCCTAATGTCCTCGATGATCCGATCCATGATCGGCTCGTTGTGCTCATCCGTATCTGACCGCTTCGCCCTAAACCCCGCAGCCTCGATCGCTGGCTCGATCGAGCGTTCATAGAGGTGCGACATTGTGTCCCTCTTGTCCTTTCCACCAAACCACATTGCGACAAAGACGGGGTTCTCCGGTCTTGTACTTCGCGCCAGTTCCTCAAACCGCGCCCATCCATTTGGGCGAATCAGTAACGTCTTCCGATACTCTCCGTCCTCTGTCACCTCCACCCAATCACGCTCACGCATCATCTGCAACACAAATCCGCTGACGTTTGTGTCATCGGCGAGTAAATCCCATTTCTCAGGATCGTATTCGATCGTGTATCCGGCCCCCATGGAGTGATTGATCAGGTTGCACAGCCCCCGATCGACGCGCTCGGACAGAGTCGTCGGCCAAGTGTGAAGCAGTTCATCAACGCTTATTGTCGTGAATGCGTCAAAATCGTCCGGAGGATCCTGATCGACGCAAAGAAGCGGTGACGGAAGATGCGAGTTTCTGTGGTACCGTTCGCGAAGCAGTGCGTACACTCGCTTCTGTTTTCCGCCAAGTCGTGCGGGGTTTTCATGCAATCGCTCGAATTCTATTCGAAAGATACTGTACGGCGGACACAGGCAGCCCTGGACACGCCAAATCCGGTGATACCCACTTTGCTGCTGCGTTGTAACAATGCCTCGGCAAAACGGGCAGAGTATCGACTTGCTGGCCATGAGTGAGTACCTCTCTTAGCGTCGAAGATCACGCTTCCGCGCGCCACAATGCACAACCGGTCGGCGATGCGCCGGCACTGCGATCTCGTCAGCGCCATCGAGGTAGCGACCCGTGACGGAACCCTTCGTCTTTCTAATCGCTTTCACGTCCCCCGCGGCGACGACGTGCCCGCCGCGGACGCCGGGGCCGGGGCCGAAGTCGACGATCGTGTCGGCACTACGCATCGTCTCTTCGTCGTGCTCGACGACGATTACGGTGTTGCCCATATCGCGCAGTCGCAGCAGGGAGTCCAGCAGTCTGCGATTGTCCCGCGCGTGCAGGCCGATGCTGGGCTCGTCGAGGATGTAGAGCACACCGACCAGTCCCGAGCCGATCTGGGAGGCCAGCCGGATGCGCTGCGATTCGCCGCCCGACAGTGTCGGAGCGGTGCGGCTCAGTGATAGATAGTGCAAACCGACGTCGTTGAGGAACTGCAGTCTGTCGCGAATCTCTTTGAGCACTTCCTCGGCAATGAACTGCTGTGTCGCGTTCAGCTCGAGGTTCGCGAAGTAGTCCGCGGCCTGTGCGATGGACATGCGGGCACAGTCCTGAATCGAACGACCGTCGAGAAGTACGGCGAGCGCCTGGCGGTTCAGTCTGGCGCCGTCGCACTCGGCACAGTGGGTGCGGCGCATGTACTTTTCGTAGTACGCGCGGACGAACGTCGCCCGGGCCTTCTTGTACTTGTCCCGCAGTTCGGAGATAATGCCGTCGAAGGTGCCACCGTGACGCCAGACGCCACCAGACCAGCGCCACTCAAACGTCAGGTGCTTGTCGCCCATACCGTACAGAAGTGCGTGCCGCGCTTCTTCCGGAAGATCTTCCCACGGCGTGGTGAGCTTGAAATCCAACTCCTTGGCCACCGCGGTGTAGATGTGGCGGCGCCACTTGCCGATCTTCGTCCGCATCGGCTCCACGGCCAGTCCGAGAAACGACTTCCGCGGACTGGTCACGAGCAGATCGGGGTCGAAGTCGAAGCGCGTCCCGATCCCGTCGCAGGCGGGGCACATGCCGGCCGGCGAGTTGAAGCTGAACATCTGCGGCGACGGCGGCGAGAAGCTGACGTTGCAGTGCGTGCAGGCGTACTTCGATGAGAGCAGCAGGTCGTTCGATCGCGACCGCCGCCGTGGAGCGGACTCGGCGTCTTCCACGGTCTGCACGATCAGCGTGCCCTCGCCGAGTTCCAGCGCGTTCTCGACGGCCTCGGCGACGCGCGACTTGACGGCGTTCTTCAGCGTGATGCGGTCGACGACGATTTCGATGTCGTGCTTGGCGTTGCGATCCAGCATCGGGTCATCGCTCAGGCTGACGATCTGCCCGTTGACGCGAGCGCGGGCGTAGCCGCGTTTGAGCATGTCCTCGAACAGGTCGCGGTACTCGCCCTTCTGCCCGCGGACGACGGGGGCGAGCATCAGCAGCTTCGACCCGGCGGGCAGCGACATGACCTGCCCGAGAATCTGATCGCGGGTTTGGGCGGTGATCTCGCGCCCGCACTCGGTGCAGTGCTGCGTTCCGACGCGGGCGAACAGCACGCGCAGGTAGTCATAGATCTGCGTTACCGTTCCCACGGTGCTGCGCGGGTTCCATCCGGTCGATTTCTGCTGGATGGAGATGGTCGGGCTGAGCCCGGTGATGAGATCGACGTCCGGCTTGGTGAGTTGGCCCATGAACTGGCGGGCGTAGGAGCTCAGCGACTCGATGTAACGCCGCTGCCCTTCGGCGTGCAGCGTGTCGAACGCGAAGCTGCTCTTGCCGCTGCCCGAGACGCCCGTGAAGCAGATGAGCTGGTTCCGCGGCAGTTCGAGATTGATGTCCCGCAGGTTGTGCTCGCGCGCGCCTTTGACAACGATCGTCTCAGGTTCCATGGCCCCACTCCAGCGCGAACCCGCATCATCGATCAGTTCGGACCGGCTTGCGTCGGAACGACGGCCGTCCTCGCCGACGTGATGTGGCGCCGACCCTTCACAAACCCCACCTGAGCGACGCGGAGATACCCGCCCTCGCGCACGAGTTGGAACTGGGCAACCACCGAGGCGTTGGGATCCTCGTCCGGCGAGGCGACCTCCAACTCGACGCGGGCGCGCTCCAGTCGGCCGTCGTCGTCCTTCACCTGTCGCACGGTCACGAGGCGGCGTTTGGCCGATTCCAGGTCCGCGGGAAAGTCGCCGCGGTAGTGCCCCAGGACGGGCGCCCATCGCCACACGATCCGCTGCACGCCCTCCTCGCGACCGAAGCTCTTGCGCACGGTGCGGGAGAAGATGTGGTCCGGCGCGCAGAGCGCAAGCTGGCGATCAAACGCCGCCTCGCGCAGCGCGGCGTCCTTTCCGGCCGCGTAGTCGTCGACGATCGCGCGCAGCAGGACATAGACGACCTCCTCGGGACCGGCCGACTCGTCCAACGTCACGCCCTGATCCACCACCGTCTCAACGACGTGATGCCGGACGCGTTTCCCCACGTCGCGCGACTTGTCGTTGCAGCCCGTCGCGGAGGCGCCGATCAGGCAAATCAGGGCCAACAGGCACGCGGTCGGCGTCGCTGGGAATCGGTTGACTTCGGCATTTGCGTTCATGATTCGGGCAGTGTAGTAGGCTGACCGAGGATTGCAAACCGGCGGGTTTCCTTGTGCCGCGTGTTCCGGCGAGTTAGACTCGCGGCCGCGCCGGAAGCGGGGGTTTGGATCGCGACGATGGCCGAAGAAAACGCCAATCTGTGGGCTCCGTGGCGGATGGAATACATCCACTCGCTCGACAAAGACGACGAGAACGACGGGTGCTTCCTGTGCCGGTACTGGAACGACCCCGAAGGCGATGAGAAGAACCGGGTGGTGTGGCGCACGTCGCGCTCGATGGTCGTGCTCAATCGCTTCCCTTACACCAACGGACATTTGCTGGTCGCACCGGGTGCCCATGTCGGCGCGTTGCCGGCGCTTGACGACGACGATCTCATCGACATGACGCGGGCCACGCGAGATGCCGTCCGCGTCCTCACCGAAACGATGCACCCCCACGGGTTCAACACCGGGATCAATCTGGGTCGTTGTGCCGGGGCGGGCCTGCCGGGGCACGTGCATACACACATCGTGCCGCGTTGGAACGGCGACACGAACTACATGGCCGTCATCGGCGACATGCGCATCATCCCGCAGTCTCTGGACGCCCTGCACGGTCAACTCACGGACCAGGCCGCCAAGTGCGGTTTGCTGTCTCGGTAGCGCGGCAACGGAGCGGTATCAGTGTCGCAGACGGCCAATAGTGTCTTGGCACCCCATGCGGTTGACCCGACCAAGACGCGCGGGCGCGTTCATTCCGAGTCGCCGGACGCCTCGCGCGACCCGTTCGAGCTGGACCGCCACCGCATCTTGGCCAGCCCCTCGTTCCGCCGGCTGCAGTACAAGACGCAAGTGCTCGTCACCGACGAGCACGACCACTTCCGCACGCGCCTCACGCACACGCTCGAGGTGGCGCAGATCGCCCGGCGTCTGGCCGTCGCGGTCGAAGCGAACGAGCGTCTTGCGGAATCGATCGCGCTGGCCCACGACCTCGGTCACGCGCCGTTCGGTCACGCGGGCGAGGCGATGCTGGCCGAGTTGATGGCCTGCGCCCGCGGGTTCGAGCACAACGCGCAGGCTCTGCGCATTGTCGACTACCTGGAGCACCCCTACCCCGGTTTTCGCGGGCTGAACCTCTCATACGAGGTCCGCGAGGGTCTGATCAAGCACGCCACGGAATTCGACAAGCCGGAGCCTTCCACGGTGGACGGCGTCGAGGTGGACGATCTGCTCGCGTCCGGTCCGCACCCTTCGCTCGAAGCCCAACTCGCTTCCGTCGCGGATAGGATTGCCTACGACTGCCACGACCTCGAAGACGCGCTCGGAGCGCATCTCATCGGCGAGGCGGAGCTCAACAACCTCGAGTTGTGGGTGGACGCTTCGGTGCCGGTCCGCGAGCAACACCCCCGATCGAACCTGTTCGCCGTCCGCCGGCCCGTACTCGATGCGATGGTCGATCGGATGATCTACGACTGCGTGGCCGAGACACACCGCCGGGTGCGCTCTCTGGGCATCTGCACCCTCGATGATGTTCGCAACGCCGAGACGCCCATCGCGGATTTCTCCGAGGGTTTTCTACCTGATGTCCGCGAGATGGAGGGATTCCTGGCCGAGCGCGTTTATCGGCATCACCGGCTGGTGCGCATGGACACCAAGGCCCGGCGGTTTATCGCGCGACTCTTTGCCGCGTACATCGCCGATCCCGCGATGCTACCGCCGCGGTTCGCGAGACGGGTCGATGCGCAGGGCGCACACCGCGTCGTTTGCGACTACATCGCGGGCATGACCGACCGCTTCTGCCTGGACGAGTACAAACGCCTCTTCGAGCCGTACGAGCGCGTGTAGCATTCGCTTCCGGTGCCGAACATCGGTGCCCCTCGAACGCGGAACCCGCGTCACGCATGAACTTGACGGTAGTCGGTTTGGACGCATCCGCGGTGCACACGGTAGTGTCGATGTTGCGTCCCGGAGTAACGCCGCGACGAACGCCTTCGGCTTGCTTTCGCGTTTTGCCGGTTCATGCTCCGCACCTATGCCTCATCGGGCTGGTCTTGCCAACCATCGGACGCGCGAACAGGGTTCGATTCTGGACCCATGGACGCATAACAGTTTGTATGGACACGGTTTATGGAGGAATAATTTTTGGAATATTTGCGCTTGCACAGGAATGTGGAGGCCAGTAAGATCCCACGAACGAGGAGCAATGCGATGACCAATGTCGAAATAATAGACGTGATTTCACCGTGGTATGAAGTCTTCGGTTGCGTGTTCCGGACGGCCGAGTTGGACGCACGGTCCGCCATAGTTGAGATGGGTATCCCACGGCGCACAGAACGAGCAAACATCTACCACCTGTGCATCCGAGAAGGGATGCGTGTGCTCGCTGAGCGGTACGATCGCGTGCTATCCCTTGTCGAGGAACCAGAAGGCCAGGGGCTGGACTACGTCGTACTTCATGCTGGTGAGCAGGAAGTTGGGATTCGCTGGTCGAAGTACGATGGCGTTCAGATCAATCGGAACGCTACCAACCGTACACGCGAGATTCAAAATCAGGGGTGTTTCCCATTCCACATGGAGACGAACGCCGGACTCACTTCTGTGGTTGTAGGGTATGTGTTGCAGGACGATTACACCGAAGGCGGACAGCCTTGCTGGTGGATTTCAAAACTGGCGTTGCTTCGCGAGAAGAGCTTTGGTGAAGAGTATATCGATGAGGTTGCACGGTTCACTGAGTCGGGTGCCACGGTAGTTGACGTTGAGAATCACGAGAGCCCCAGAATCGTCTTGCGGGATGATGAGCGGCGCCGAATGGTCGAGTTGGCTGATCGCGTTGTTCGCAAGGCCGGGTAATCGTCGTTATGTCCGCGTCGTTGAGAATCAACCCGATCATGGTGGTGCTTGCGCGCGAATCGCGCGGCTGGACTCAGACCGACCTCGCGAATGCCATCGGTGTTTCGCAGGCGAAGATTTGCAAATACGAGCTCGGTACACTTGAAGTCTCGCAAATTGATCTAGATGCGATCACTCGTGTCTTGAATTACTCTTCACGATTCTTCGAACAGGCGGATCGCATCTACGATCCAAGTAGCAGCCTGTTGTTCTATCGCAAACGGGTTGCCGTTCCGGTAAAAGTCCAAAGGCGAATCTGCGCCGAGATGAACGTTCGGAAAATGCAGATCGCCCAGCTTGTTCGAGCAGCGAGCGTCGAAACAGAGCACCGGTTTCCGTCCATTCAACCTGAAGAGTGCGGTGACAGCGCTCGGCGCGTCGCCCAACGTGTTCGACAGATTTGGAACCTGTCGTTGTCTCCGATCCCCGACCTCACCCGAGTCGTTGAGGAGTTCGGCGGAGTAGTTATTCTCATGGATTTTGGCACCCGTCTCGTGGACGGCACGCATCTTTTCGTATCCGGGTTGCCACCTATTTTCTTCATGAACAACAGCGTACCTGGGGAACGATACAGGTTTAGTCTTGCTCATGAGGTAGGACATGCGATTATGCATCGGTCAGCCAGCCGAGATGAGGAGGCCGATGCAAACGAATTCGCTTCTGAATTACTAATGCCGCGGCGCGTGATTTCAACCGACCTCCGCAACTTGAATCTGAACAGCGCCGGTCGGCTAAAACAAGTATGGAGGGTATCGATTGCTGCGCTGATCCGGAGGGCTCGGGATTTGAATCAGATCCCCGAGTCGACCTATCGACGTCTGTTCACGCGACTGAGCGCGACAGGACAACGCACCAATGAGCCATGGGCGATTCCCATGGAGCGTCCAAGTCTTTTTGAAAGATTGCTCGAATTCCACAAGAGCAATCTTGATCTCAACGAAAACGACCTTAATGAAATGCTGTTTACCGATAGTCTCGGGCCAATAGAGCGTCCGGCTGGACGGAAGTCGCGACTACGAATAGTCAATAATGAGGAATCATCATGACTGTTCCTACCGCCATGCTCTTGCCGCCCTCTTGGCGATCTCGCTCCTCCGGACGTCCCCCGTTTCATTCCATCACGTCAGGATGGCCAGCGCGATGCTCAGGTACACCGCGACGCTGAGCAGATCGTTGGCAGAGGTAATCAACGGTCCGGAGGCGATCGCCGGATCGACGCCGGTCCGGCGGAAAACGAAGGGTAGGAGAATTCCCAGTGCCGCGGACTCGGCGATGGCGCAGAGCATGCCGAAGGAAACGGCGAAGCCCATCAGCACCGGCTCGATGTCCTCCGCGATGGCGACCTGGTACTCGTAGTGCCGGAGCACGAGCAACAGAGCGACGCTGAGCATGCCGGTCACGAGCGCCGAGAGCCCACCCACAAAGATCGCGATGCGCACCTCCCGAGCGAACACCCACCGGAGCTTGTTCGATACCAGCTCGCCGGTGGCGAACCCGCGCAGAACGATCGTCGACGTCTGAATACCGGCGTTGCCGCTGGTCGCGGCGATCATGGGTACGAATAGCAGCAACGCCTTCAGTTGCGTCGACGAGAACGCGGTATCGCCGAACGCGGCGATGACGCCGCCCGCGCCCAGGGTTCCGAAGATACACGGCGTCAGCCACGCCATGCGCACCCGGGCGGCGCGCACGGCGGAGTGGGTTTCCAACTCGGCGGCGTCGGTGCCGGCCATGCGGTAGAGATCCTCGTCGGCCTCCTCGGCCGCGACGTCCATCACGTCATCGTAGGTAATCCGCCCGAGGAGCTTGCCCGAAGCGTCCACCACCGGGATGGCGGCGATGTCGTACTTCTGAATCACGTGCAGTACTTCCTCCTGGTCCTCGTCCACGCCGACGGTGACGGGCTCGCGATCGGCGATGGTCCCCAGCGGCGTCTCCGGGCGATTCACCACCAGCCGGCGCAGCGGCACGACGCCGGTCAGCTTCTGAGCCGCGTCCACGATGTAGACGTAGTGGACGTCTTCGTCGGCGGCGAACGCGCGGACTTCATCGACGGCCTCGCCGACCGTTGAGTCGGCAGGCAGGGACAGAAGCCGCGGGTTCATGATCCCGCCGGCAGACGCCTCTTCGTAGCTGAGTAGCTCGGTGATCTGGTCTGAGTGTTCGCGCGGGATGTGGTCCAGGATCCCGTCAAACTGGTCGAAGGGCAGGTCCGCGACGATGTCGGCGGCGTCGTCGGGCGGCATCTCGGCGACGATCTCGGTCAGCTTGGCCTCATCGAGGTCCTCGACGACTTCACCGCGAACGGCCTCGTCGAGTTGAACGACGACCTCGGCCATCGTGCGGGGCGGCAGGCTGTAGAGCAAATGCGATCGCTGGTCGTCATCGAGCAGGTCGAGCACTTCGGCGATGTCGGCGGCGCGGGCGTCGCGCACCGCGGCCTCCAGGTTGGCGGCGGCGTCCGATGCCAGGCCGGCAAGCACGCTGTCGTAAAGTTGTTCAACGTCCGGTGTCATGCGGAGCTGTCCCGATGCGACCGCCATTGGCACGCACTCTCAACGGACCACCGGCAAAATGGGTGGCCTGCCCTGATCGGAAGCGGGGGACGCGATTCACGCGTCACTGGGCACCGGGTCATTATCGGTGTGGTGAAGGAAGACGCAACGGGGGCCGACGGTCAGGGCGCGACCAGCGCATCGCACGGACCGGACTGGCGTTCGAGCTCCCGGCACATGGCGCGATAGGCCGGGGCAGGGTCGGGATAGGTGCCTGGCGCGGGTAGGTTCCACTTGGCGAAGAGCTTTCGGTTGTCTTCTTCGCCGATCGGCAGGTCTTCGATCTTACGCCCGTCGTGGAACTCCTCGTGCTGAACGAGCGCGTCACGGCAACCGATCACCTTGAGTCCGGCTTCGAGCTGCACCTTCAGCGAGAGATCCGGATCGAAGCCAGAGAAGTAGTACCGCTCGTCGGCGTAACCGATTTCGCGAAGGAGGGACTGCCGCAAGAGCCCGAAGTTCGCGTAGGGGTACCCGCGCACGTTGTAGATGCTGTAGGCGCGACCATCGACCTCTACACGATCAAGCACGTTTCGCGCACGATCCCAGTCGTGATAGAACGCGACCATTCCGACGTTGTCGTGTCGCTCGATCGTCTCTATGGCGGCCTCGACGCTGCCGGGCAGGGGATGGGCGTCGTCGTTGAGCCACATGACGTAGTGGCCCTTGGCGGCTCGGAACCCCTTGTTGAACGCCCGCACCGCGCCCTCGCGATTGTGCTCGAGGATGACGTGCAGATTCCCGTCGCCACTGAGAAACTCGCGCGTCCCGTCCGTGGATCCGCCGTCCACAACGACGATCTCGTGCCGCGTGGTGACGTTCGAGCGGATGTTCGCGACGCACCGACACAATCGGCTTAGCCGGTTGAACGTCGGGATGACTATGCTGACGACGATCGAATCGGTCACTCAGAACCCTCTCAAGCGGGTGGGATCACGCTTATCTATCGGCAGAATGGGGCGACCGACCTACAACTTTACGGTACAATTCACCGGGGTCGAATGTGTGAAACGGAGTAGGTTCCTTGATTCCAACGATGTTGTCCGTGTTCCTGGCCCTTGCGGTCCAAACGGCGGCGGACGCGCACGATGCGCGTAGTGCAACTGCACAAGAACACGAGGCGCCCTTGGAGGGCATTTGGTTCACTCGCCGAACCATCGACGGGATGATCGGACGCTGGGTGGACCAAGCGGCGGAGAAGTACGGGCTGAATGAGGATCAATCCAAGAAACTGGAAGAGCAGATGCAGACGCGCTGGCCGAAGTTTCTGCGCGAGAACCGCCGCGCGATTCAGCCGCTCTTGAATGAGTACATCGAGACCCGCGTAGCGCGAACGCCGCCGGACGCCGACTCGATCAAAGCGTGGGCCGAGCGGGCGCAGCCGGTGTTCGACCGCTTTGAGATTCAGACCCTCGATACGCTGAAGGACATGCGCAGCCTGCTGACATTCACGCAGAAAGCGCAGCTTGCGGTCGATACGCTCAAGACCGCGGCGGGGCTCGAGCTCTTCAAAGCCAAGCTGGGCACCTGGCGACGCGGCGAGTTCAAAGAGCGTGACTGGTGGGATCCCACACGCAGCGTCCGCCGGCAGCGCGAGCATGTCGAGCCCGTGCAGGAGATCGAACAACCTGCGCCGTCGCCGGGCTCGCGGCGCATCGGCGAAGAGCTTCTTCGGTGGGATTACTTCGTGGCTGAGTTCATCGTGCGATTCAATCTCGACGAGGCACAGCGCGAGACCGCGCACTCGGTCCTGCGCGAGTGCAAGAGTCGCGCCGCAGCCCATCGCGATCAGTTCCGCGCGCGGATCGAGCGGCTGGAGAAATCGGTCGAGGCGGAGGACAGCGGCACCGACGCGCGGCGCGCGGAGCTTACGGCGATGTACGGTCCGATTGACGCCATCTTCGCCGAGCTCAAGACGCGCATCGAGGCCATTCCCACAACCGCCCAGACCGCCACCGCCGATCATGAATAAGGACAAGACAAAGGTGGTTGTCGCGATGAGCGGCGGCGTGGACTCCAGCGTGGCGGCGTGTCTGCTGCGCGAACAGGGGTACGACGTCGTGGGGCTGTTCATGCGCGTCGGCGCCGAGGAACCGGAACCGACGGACGGAAGCTGCCGAAGCCATCAGGGATGCTGCTCGTCGACGGATGCGGCCGACGCGCGCTTCGTGGCGGGCAAGCTGGATATTCCGTTCTTCGCGCTCAACTTCCAGCGGGATTTCGAGGGGCTGATCGACTACTTTTCAGACGAGTACGCGGCCGGCCGCACGCCCAACCCGTGCGTGGTGTGCAACCACAGGCTGAAGTTCGGCAAGATCGTCGAGTATGCCGACGCGGTCGGCGCCCGCTACATCGCGACCGGGCACTACGCGCTCCTCGATCGGCGGGACGGGGTCGTTGTCTTGCGGCGGGGCGTGGACCTTCACAAGGACCAATCGTACGTGCTGTTCGGCCTGGCGCGGGAGGTGCTCGATCGCGTGCTCTTCCCGATCGGACATCTGACGAAAGACGAAGTCCGCGAGCAAGCCCGGCGGATCGGGCTGGCGGTTTCGGATAAGCCCGACTCCGTCGAAATCTGCTTCGTGCCGGACCGGGACTACGCGCGCGTGGTCCGCAAGCGGCGCCCCGACGCGTTCCGCGAAGGCGACGTGGTCAACGATAGCGGAGAGGTCGTTGGCCGCCATCAGGGCATCGGTCACTTTACGGTGGGGCAGCGCCGGGGACTGGGGATCGCGGCGGGAGTGCCGATCTATGTCACTTCGCTGAACGCGGAGCAAAACACCGTCTCCGTCGGTTCGCGCGACCAACTCCACAAGCGGGCACTCGAGGCCGACCGCGTCGCAATGCTCGTCGACGGGCTCGGCGACCGTTTTCGCGCCGACGTCAAGATCCGCTACCTGCACGAGGCCGCGCCGGCGACGGTTCACATTCTGCCCGGCGGGCGCTGCCGCGTGGACTTCGACGAACCGCAGACCGCACTGACTCCGGGTCAGGCCGTCGTCTTCTACGACGACGACATCGTCCTCGGCGGCGGTTGGATCTCGGCGGCGGTCGACGATTGAGACACGTCAGGACCGGCGGTGTCGATCGAAGATCCGCGTAACACCGGGTGCCTCCTGTTCTGAGTGGCGATGGTGAGTGCGTCGCTCGCTTCGGACGGCGAGCCGCAACGTTGTCATTCCGAGCGCAGCGAGGAATCTGGCTGGAAGGACATTCCGGCTGGATTCCTCGCCGCGTTCGGAATGAGGGCGGTGTGTCGCGTGCATCCTCCGCCAATTCTGCCACGGACCCGCCATGCGCGGCGGCGTGCTGAAAAGTGGATTCTGGGGTACACTGTGGGTGGTGTGATCAAGGAAGCGGCCGTGCGGATTCAGTCCCGCGCGGACGGATGAAGGGAACATGGCGGTGTCGGCAAACCAGGATCGATCGCGGCGTCTGCGCGAATTGATCGAGCGCGGAACCGTGACGATGCCCGGGGCGATCAACGCCCTGAGCGCGCGGATGATCCAGCGCGAGGGCTTCGACGCGATGTACCTCTCCGGCGCGGTGTTGGCGAACTCGGTGGGCGGCGTGCCGGACGTGGGGCTGATGACGCTGTCGGAATCGCGTGCCCATTGCGCCGCAATCGCCGGCGTGACGACCATCCCCATCATCGCCGACGCGGACACCGGCTACGGCGGTGCGGATAACGCTGCCCGGACGGTGCGCGAGTTGGAATCCGCCGGGGTCAGCGGAATTCACCTGGAGGATCAGGACTTCCCCAAGCGCTGCGGTCACCTTCCGGGCAAGACGCTCGTGCCGGTCGAGGAGTTCTGCGAGAAGATCGCGGCCGCAGCTGCGGCGAAGACGAGCCCGGATTTTCTCCTGATCGCGCGCACCGACGCGCGGGGCGTTACCGGGTACGACGACGCGGTGCAGCGCGCGCAGCGTTATCTCGATGCGGGCGCCGACGCGATCTTCCCCGAAGCGCTTCAGGGCGAGGAGGAATTCGCGCGATTCGCCCGCGACGTGGACACGATCCTGCTGGCCAACATGACCGAATTCGGCAAG
>JAJDDR010000494.1 GCA_029260255.1 Phycisphaerae bacterium | reverse complement strand
TCCGCCCCGGCCAGGACGTCGCCGACATCGGCGCCGGCACCGGTTTTCTCACGCTGCTCTTCGCCCAAGCGGTCGAGCCCGGCGGCACGGTTTACGGCGTCGATATCAAACCAGATTTTCTGGATCTCATCAACGAGCGCGCCGCCGCCGGCGTGACCAACATCAAGACCGTTCTCTGTTCGGACGAATCCGCGCAGCTTTCGGCCGATTCCATCGACGTCGCGTTCATCTGCGACACCTATCACCACTTCGAATACCCGCGCAGCACGATGGCGTCGATCCGACGAGCGCTGCGCCCCGGCGGCGAGGTGATCATCATCGATTTCGATCGCGTGCCCGGAGTCAGCCGACAGTGGGTGATCGACCACGTGCGCGGCGGCCGGGAGGAGACCAAAGCCGAAATGCGCGAAGCCGGATTCCAATGGGTCGAGGACATCGAAATCCCCGGATTCAAAGAGAACTTCTTCGCGAGGTTCCGAATAAGCGATCACTGACCGCGGGCGTTTCGAGTTCGTATCGTATGCTGCTCGTGGAGTGTCGTTTCCGGTAAGAAAAACGATGGTCATGCAGCGATCTCGCAGCCCAACACGAAGTGCACAGCGCCCGGGTTTCAGCCTGGCCGAGCTATCGATGGTTCTCTTGATTATCGGGGTGCTCTCGAGCATCGCGATTCCGAGGTTCGCGAATTCGATCGCCCGACATCGGCTCAATGCGACCGCCCGAAGGGTGATCGCGGACCTCGCCTTGGCGCGCCAGCACGCCATAAGCACGAGCGCGGCACAAGAGGTTGCCTTCGTGGTCGCGCAGGACCGGTACACGCTCGTCGGGATGCAACACCTCGACGACCCGGCCAAAGTATACGGCGTGTCCCTATCGGACGAACCGTATGGTGCGCAGATCGCTACGGCGAGTTTCGGCGGGGACGCCAGCGTCATCTTCGACATGTACGGCGACGCTGATAGCGGGGGCAGCGTCACCATTCAGGTAGGGCGATATCGGCACCTCATCCCCATCGACGCGGCCAACGGCAGGACTCCGCAGGTCAAGCAACTCATCGCCTTCGAGGTGCCCTGACGCGGTCGGCGAGGTCTATTGGGACCGCACGATTCGCGATTGCGCGCGTAGTCAGGCGCCCCGATTGACGATGACAGTCGCGGGTGCGCTCGCCCGGGGACCGCCAGGCGCTGCCCAGGCGGAAGTGGGAATCTGTGCTATCGCTCGTCATTCAACCCGTGGTCCGACGACGTCGCGCATTCACTCTCGTGGAGCTCGTTGTTTCCATGGCGGTGATGAGTCTCCTGACGCTTGGGATGGTTTCTGCCATTCGCATCGCAACCCACGCCCTCCCAAATGCGGAGCGCCCGGCACATAAAGTGAACCGATCGGGCGGGGTCCTCGCAAACCTCGCGGATGAGTTGAGCACCGCAATTCACATTACCGAACGCTCGCCGAGCGCGATTACGTTCACCGTTGCGGACCGCAACAACGACGGCAGCCCGGAGAACATTCGCTTCGCTTGGTCGGGCACAAAGGGCGCCGCACTCACGCGACAGTACAACCACGGGTCCGCGGCGACGGTGCTCGACGACGTGCACCAATTCGATCTGGGTTTCACCAAGCGAAGTGTCATCGAGCAGTACTCTGGCGCAGCGGTTGACAGTGCCGAGACGCTCTTGGTCGCCCGCGATGTGCCAGTGGTCCCGGCGGACTTTGCGATCAAGGACAAGGCATGGATTGGGCAGTATTTCCGTCCGACTTTGCCAGTCGGAGCTACGGCTTGGCGGGTCACGCGTGTCTTGGTGATGGCACGAGTCCATGGAGCGAACAAAGGAATCACATCAGTGCAGTTGCGCCTGCCGGCCGCGGACAACACACCCAGCGGCACGATCCTGGAAGAGGTCCCGATGCTGGAGTCGGCACTGTCCGCATCGTACGCCTGGGAGCAATTCGCCTTCAGCGCGAACTCGGGGTTATCGCCGAACGAAGGTCTGTGCCTCGTGCTTGCCAGGCAACTGAAAGACGCACATTTAGGGGACGTTCTTTTTGACGCGGGTGGGGGATCGGGGCTGCTAGACACCCCTGACGCCAGCAAGACGTGGTCGTCGAGCTTGACTACTTCCATGGTGTACTACGTGTACGGTACGTATATGATCCCTGGTCCGCCGCAGACGGCGAAGCGCGATTATGTCACTGAGGTGCAGGTCGCGCTGCAGATCGGTAGCGACACCGCTTCTCGACTGGAGACATCGGTGCTGACCTTGAACACGCCGGAGGTGCTCTCGGACGTGTGGGAATCGGATTTCAGCAGCGACCCAACCGCACTGGACATAAACGGGGACGGCGTGGTCGACTGGGCGGAGGCTCAGGGCATCTTCCTCGTTTCGAGTCTCGTCAGCGACGTATGGGAGGCGAACGGCACAGTTACGCTGGGAATATCACCGAGTGTCGCCCTAACGGAAATGACCACAATTCGCGTGGGCTATCGTGACCCGCTGGTCGCCGGCAACGGCGCCCGGTTTCGGACGGAGTTTGACCAATCCGGCGGAGGCATGGCGGTAATCACGGCGGCGTTGGAACTGAATGCCGACGGAACGCAAACGCTGACCCTGACGCACGACACCGGCCCGGCGGTCCCGGAGAAACTCGCGGTATGCGCGGGCCTTCCTTCCGGGTTCATCGACCTTCGAATGATTCTGGATCCCGTCGCGGACACCGTGGCGGCTTTTGTCGATGGGGTCCACATGGGGACCTACGGGTACGTTAGCTACGGCGGAAGCAGCAACGCGACGACGATCAGTGGCGTCAACGTACCCGCCGAGTTCGACTATGTCTCCATACGCGTCGGAGGAAACTACCCGTGAATCGCCGACACGTGAATTCAAGCCCGCACCGCCCGCGGCGAGCCTTCACGCTGGTGGAATCCGTGATGTCGATCCTGATTATCGGCGTCATGCTGGTGACCGCACTGGACACCGTCGGAGCGGCCGCGAAGGCGGAGTTCATGATGAGCGAGCGCAACAAGGGATACCACCTCGCTGAGGCACTACTGTCCGAGGTATGCCAGCAGCCGTACTCAGACGCGGTGACCCTCGGCACGATCGGAACGGAGGCAGGTGAGACCGGACTCACGCGCGCGAAGTTCGACGACGTCGACGACTACCACAACTGGAGCGGTGCGCCGCAGGACAAGAACGGCGTCGCCATCGCCGGTGCGGACGATTACACGCTCAGCGTGACGATCGCGTGGGTCTCTCCCGATAATCTCGCGGCTACGAAGCTCGCCGACACAAAAGTCAAGAAAATCACTGTGACGGGCACACGGGGTGGAAGAGTCGTGGCGGTGCTAAGTGCATACCGCACGGCCGCCATCGCCGATCCAGTGCGAGGCCTCACAGCTACGATCCTCCCGGTAGTGACCAAGTGATGGACTGTTCGCGAATAATCCGTCCGCGCGGACGCCGGCGGCGCGGGTCATTATACGTCATGGTCCTCAGCACGTCCATCTTGGTGATGACCATAGGACTGTCCGCCCTCATTGCCATTCGCGTCGAACGAAGGGAGTCGGAAACCACCGCAAATGTCGCCCAGGCACGTTTCGCCGCGCAGTCGATCGTCGAAGTTGCCCTAACCAGGATGGGGAACAACCCCAACTGGCGCACAACCTACACACACAAGGTCTGGACCGGCAAAGAGACTTACGGTGACGCGGATGTTATGTTCCTGCTGTTCGACCAAGTCGACGTCGACTTGGCCAACGATCCGACTCACGCGGTCCGGGTGTTCGGCAAGGCCACCGTCGGCAAGACGGTACGTGTCTACAGCGTTCTTGTGGATGCGTCGTCAACCCAAGGCACGAACCTGCTGAAAAACGCAGACATGGAGAGCGGCACCACAGCCTGGACGACGGCGGCGGTCCCCGGCGGAGGTCTCCTCACGAGTGTCAAAGATATCACGCGCACGGGACCAGCCATCGTTCTCTCCAGCGGTCGACCGACGTTTCTATCCGGCGTCGGACAAGACATCACCGCCTCAGTCACCAACGGCGCTACCTACTACACAGAGGTGTGGGTCCAAAGCAAGGTCGACGACAACCTGATCGGCGTGGTCATGGTCCTCGACACTTCCTTCGGTCCACAGTCCGTGAATTTCGATGTCGCACACTGGGGCCAGGACTGGTACAAAGTGAGTGGCACGCTCACGCCTTCCTGGACCGGCACGCTGAAAGCCGCGTACTGGCACGTAGCCATCAAAAACGGGATCTCCGATTTCGGGATCGACGACGCCCTCCTCACCGAAGGCAGCGGACCGGGAGCGGTCGAACTCACGCCCGTACCGGGCACATGGCGCCGCGAACCGGCCATGTGACCCTCAAGTGGCATGCGATAGAATCCCGTCGCCCGCCACTCGGACATTGCCAATCCTGCGGGTACAATCTGACGGGGAACGTGTCGGGCGTGTGTCCGGAGTGTGGGACGGAGCGATGAACATGCATTCTGGTAACGACGACGACCGCGTCGCACGCCCGGCTTGGGTCGTTCTGATCGGCGGGTACCTCATCGTCCACGGCGCCGTGTTCGTGTTGGGAATGCTGTTTCCGCTATTTCCGGACAAGAATCTCGTTGGAGCCATCCAGTACTTTCGCGACGAGCATGGTTGTTCCTACTGGTGTTCGTAATTCGGTGGCGCCACGGGTTCGGGCGCCAGTATCCTGTCTGCGTTGAGTGCGGATACAACCTCACCGGACTCACCGAACTGCGCTGTCCCGAGTGCGGGCAGAGGTTTGTGCTGCCGGAGGACAAGGGGTGACTGACTACCGCTTCCTTACGGTCGCGGCTCGGTTCGGGGAAACACGATCAGTACTGAGACACTACGCTCGCGGCGATTTGGATGGAATCGAGGAGCGGGGCGAACTCGTCGGGGGCGATGGTGCGGAGGTCGAGGATGATGTGATCGTCGGCGACGCGGGCGACGACCGGGAAGTCGGCGTGGCGAAGCTGGGTTGCTACGCGCCCGGCGGAGCTGAGGGAGGGTCGCCAGCGGACGACGACCGTTTCGAGTCCTTCACCCGGTAGCGATCCGCCGCCGGCGTAGCTGGTGTCGGAGCTGACGAAGAAGCGCTCGGCGGGCAGTGCGCCGGTGAGCATTTCCGCGAGAGTGCGAGCGCGTTCGGCCAGTTCATCGGTCGAAGCGTTCAACATGGCGAGCGTGGGGATGGTCTTGACGGCGCGATCGGAGTCTGTGTGGCAGCGCAGGGTGGCTTCGAGTGCCAGAAGTACGAGTTTGTCCAGGCGGTAACTTCGCATCAGCGGGTGCGACTCGATGCGCTCGATTAGGTCCTTGCGACCGAGAATGATTCCGGCTTGGGGACCGCCGAGCAGCTTGTCGCCGGAGAAGCAGACGATATCGAAACCGGCGTACATGGACTGAGCGACGAAGGGCTCACTGGGTAAGCCCAGCGTGGCGGGGTCGAACATGGCGCCGCTGCCGAGGTCGTCGATGGCCAGCACATCGTGCTGGTGGGCGCAGCGGGTCAGTTCGTCGAGGGTGGGCTCTTCGGTGAAGCCGACGATTCGGAAGTTGCTGTGATGCACGCGCAGTAGAGCGGCGGTGTTCTCGGTGACGGCGTGGTCGTAGTCGGCGATGCGCGTTCGGTTGGTGGTGCCCACTTCGCGCAGCACGTCGCCACCGGCTTTCATGATGTCGGGCATGCGGAACGACCCGCCGATTTCGACGAGTTGCCCGCGCGAGACGATGACTTCGCGATCTTCGCAGAGGGCGCGCATGATGAGCAGCATCGCGGCCGCGTTGTTGTTGACCACGGTTGCGGCTTCCGCGCCGGTGAGCCGGCAGAGCAGTGCGGACACGTGGGACTGCCTGCTTCCGCGGCGGCCGGTTTCGAGGTCATATTCCAGATTCGTGTAACCGGCGGCGCCGTTGACGATGGCGTCGAGGGCGGCGCGCGGGAGCGGCGCTCGGCCTAAACCGGTGTGCAGCACGACGCCGGTCGCGTTGATCACGCGTTTGAGCGACGGCACGGTGCGGTTGGCGAGGTGCTCGGCGGCGGCACGCAGGATGGTCTCGGTATTGAAGCGGTTGCCGGCGCTCCCATTGTCGACGATCGCGGTTCGGGCGTCTTCGAGGGCGGTTCGCAGGGCGTGCGCCACGTCGGATTTTCCGGACCGTTCGCACCAACTCCTGACCCGGTCGTCGCCGAGCAGTTCGGAGACGGCGGGTAGGGCACGGAGTCGGGATTTCTGTTCGGGTGTCATGTCGACGCGCTCTCGTGCAGGACCCTGGTGTCGCCTCGGCGCACCGTAAATCGGATCCTATCAAGATACTCCATAAATGGAACGGCGTATTTGCGGCTGGAGTTGAGGCGCTCTTTGACCTCGGCGACCGAGACGCTGTTCTGATCGTCGATCATCCGGGCGACGGTCCGCCGCAGATCGACTTCGTGCTCGGCGGCGAGGTGGATCGTCTTGTCGATTTCGACGAGTTCGCCGTAGGCCACCGCGACTTTGGCCAGTTGCTTGAGTCGCTTGAGGTCGGCGTCGAGCCTCTTGGCCAGTTCGTCCAGCGAGGGGGGCTGGAATCCGCCGTCCCGAAAGGCGGCGACCATGGCGTCGAAGACGCGTTCGTCGCGCGCGGACATGGCCGGGGCGAATGCGGGGAGGCACACGAACTTGCCGTGGACCTTGGCGCGTTTGCCTTGGGTGTAGCGCGCGCAGAGCGGACGGCCGAGGCCTGGGGCGCTCTTTCGTTCAAGCCAACCGGTGAGTGTCTCGATATGGCAGCCAGGCTCGTCGGCGTGCGACTTGTGGAATCGCTCGAGCCAGCGGTCCGCGCGGCCGAACAGTGCCTCTATGCACGCGGGGACCGCGCGCCTGTCGGAGCCGTCGACGGGATTGAACGCGTTGTCGGCCACGAGGCGCTCGAGCAGGATTTCGAGTTCTCCCGGCTCGATGCCGGTGAGTGCGGCGAGTCGGAGCGTGCTGGGCGGGTCGAAACCGCCCTCGGTCAGGACTTGCTCGAGGCGATCAAGTGGCTCGCCTTGCTGGAGAATCTGGATGGCGTTTCGTTCGGCGTCGCGGTCCGGGCGCCAGCGTCGGGCGTTGGGTCTGAGGATGCGCCCCCCTCCGATGGTGCGGGCGCCGTTCTCCTCGCGGGCGATGAACCTCTGTCCGTAGGCGGCAAAGAACGGCGCGCCGCAGCGTAGCTGCACGAACGCCTCGGACCCCGGTGCGACGTCCGCGTGATCGAGCATCGCGACGCGGGCGATGGTTTCCCGCGTACCCATGCAGATGCGCAGCGCCGAGAACGGCTTTACCGGCCGCTTGCACGTGGCGAGCACCTCGAACGCCGCGTCGATGCGCTGGGCGGGTGCGATGTAACCGGGGGTGGTCAGTTCGAACCCGCGGTCGATCTCGCGGCGGTCGAGACCGATGAGGTTGAGGGCGGCGCGCCGGCCTGACTGGAGCGCGTCGTGCGATTGCCCGTGCGACTGCATCTCGCGCACTCGGCACCGCGCTCCGCCGGGATTGACTTCAAGCGTATCCGCGGAGCAAACCTGCCCGCACAAGATGGAGCCCGTCACGACAGTGCCACGACCGGGCACTGTAAACACGCGATCAACGGCGAGACGGAACGGCCCTTGTCGCGTGCGCGGCGGGACACGCCTTGCGACGGCGGTGAGTGCTGCTTTTAGCTCATCGACGCCGGACCTGGTGATGGAGGAGACGCGGACGATGGGTGCGTCGGCCAACGGACTGCCCTCCAGCAGTGCCCGGACGTCGTCGGTGACGAGTTCGAGCAGATCGGAATCGACCATGTCGGCTTTGGTGATCGCGACGACGGCGTGTTCGATGCCGACGAGTCGGAGCACCTCGACGTGCTCGACCGTTTGCGGCATGACGGAATCGTCCCCGGCCACGACGATCAGTGCCATGTCGATGCCCGTGGCGCCGGCGACCATGGTGCGTACGAATCGTTCGTGGCCGGGGACGTCGACGATTCCGAACCGAACGCCATCGACGGCGAGATGCGCGAAACCGAGTTCGATGGTCATGCCGCGGCGCTTCTCCTCCGGCAGGCGATCGGTGTCGGTATCGGTCAGCGCCTTGACGAGGGAGGTCTTGCCGTGATCGATGTGCCCGGCCGTGCCGAGGATCAGGTAGCGGGGCTGGTCGTTGGTTTGTTCATCCGCCTGTGGCATCGCCGGGCATTATCCAAACAACCGCCCATGTTGCCAAATCGGCGCGAAAGGTCGTTCCGCAGGGCATCATCGGGGCGGTTTCCTCTCAATTGAGAGGATGTGTTGGCGTTTCGGACGGCATGCGGTTTAGCTGTTTATGTGGAATTCAGCGTCCTGGGACCATACACTATAGATGGGTTCAGGCTGCTGACGTTCCGCCATCGTCGGTCCTACGCGTGGTCGCGCTTCCATGCCGAGGCGGGTTCGGCCGATAGGTTTGTCAGGAGTTGTCGGGTTCTCGATCCTCGTTAGGTGATACCCGGCGTTGGAGAACAGCGTGAGTTCGGTGGTATCGATTTCTGAACAGGTCCCTTGCGTTCCGTCGGGTGCGCCGGTGGTTACGGCCACGATCTGTGCCGGTCCGGGCGAGGGACAATCGATCAAGCTGCGTCGCGCCGCTTCGTTGTTTGGATCCAAGGCGGGTTGCAAGCTGGTCCTGCGTCATCCGACGGTGGATCGCCGGCACTGCGTGCTGGTCAACACCGGCCATCGCCTGGTCCTTCGCGATCTCGATACGCGTGGACGAACGCTACGCAACGGGCTCAAGGTCGAGCAGGAGGTGATCGAGGATGCCGACCGCATCCGCGTCGGACCATGGGAGTTGAAGCTCGATCTGGCGACGCCGACGCTGGCCGGCGCGAGCGACAGCCCGATCATCATGGACCTCGAACCGGATCCGACGATTCTGGCAATCGACGACCCTGCGGCGCGCAAGATGACGAAACTCCCTCGCGAGGTTTCGATCATCGGTCGCGGTCCGGGGTGTGACGTTTCGATCGAAGATCGTGAAATATCACGCGTGCATGCGGTGATTTTCAGTTACCTGCACAAGCCCGCTCTGCTCGATCTGGTGAGCGAGAACGGCACTTGGGTCAACGGCAAGCGTGCGATGTTTGCCATGCTTCAGAACGGTGACGAGATCACGTTCGGCTCGTACACCGTCAAGTTCCGCAGCAACGCTCCGCAAGTGAACGTGAACGTCAACGGCAACGGCAAGGTGACTCTGACGCCCAGCCCGTTCGGCCCGCCGCCGGAAGGCACCTTTTCGGATTTCATCGACTTCTCCGCCGAGTCGCGGCTCTCTTAGCACACCAGGATTCTCAACCCGTCACAAGTTGATTTCGATCGGACGGGGTGTGACCATTCCTTGTGGCAGTGTGCCTCGGCCGCAGTGGGTAGGGCGGGTTTTACCCGCCGCAATGGTGCAAGAAGGCGGGTGGAACCCGCCCTACCCTTGGCATGCCACAATTGCTGGTCACACCGATCGGACGCGGCATGTCGGCTTGCGCGCGGTCTGCAAACGTGATACGATCATGCCCGCGGGAGTACAGTTTCGTTTTGACGGGAAGCAGGAGCATGTCATCGGGATCGCAGGACGACACGCGACGGTGGGCGGACTTCTGGCTGCGGTGGCCGGCACGGCGGCGGGCGAGAGCGCTTTCGCTCGTGATCCTATGATGCACACGTATTCGATCGTCGCGCGCGACGCGAAGACCGGGCAACTCGGGGTGGCCGTGCAGTCGCACTGGTTCTCGGTCGGTCCGGTTGTGCCGTGGGCCGAGGCGGGTGTCGGTGCAGTGGCCACGCAGTCGCTGGTACGAATCGACTACGGACCGTTGGGGCTCGCCGCGATGCGCGCGGGAGAGGACGCCAAGACGGCGCTTGAGAAACTGATGGCGCGCGATGACGGGCGCGAAGTGCGTCAGGTGGCGATGGTCGATTCGAGTGGGAAGGTGGCCGTCCATACCGGAAGCAAGTGCATCGCGTCGGCGGGACATTACTCCGGTGACGGATTCTCGGTGCAGGCGAACCTGATGTTGAACGACGAGGTGGTCCCGGCGATGCGGGCGGCGTACGAGAGGGCGACCGGGGACTTCGCCGATCGTCTCCTGGCGACGCTGGGCGCAGCGCAGGGCGCCGGTGGCGATATTCGCGGGAGGCAGTCGGCTGCCATCCTGATCGTTTCCGGCGAGCGTCAGGAGGCGCCCTGGCAGGGGCGTTTGATGGAGTTGCGTGTCGAGGATCATCCGACACCGGTCAAGGAGTTGCGCCGTCTCGTTCAGTTGCATCGGGCGTACGAACACAGCAACCGCGGGGACGAACTCATCGAGGAGATCTACGAGAAACTCAAGGATGGGCCTTTCACGATTCTCGGTATCAACAGCGGGGACGATAAACCCGCGCTCGAGCGTGCCATCAAGAAGCATGAGATCACCTGGCCGACGATCATGGACGGCACGCCGGAACCGGGCTCGATCTGCGCCACGTGGCACGTCGCGTCGTTTCCGACTTTGTACCTCGTGGACCGCAAGGGCGTGATCCGGCACAAGGATCTCATGCCGTTCCAGATGGACGGCGCCATCGATGCCCTGATGGCCGAAGCCGAAGCGAAGAACTGATCAAGTCCACACGGCGGTGATCAGCTAGTTTCGATGCGCGCTCGGTCAGTACGGCGTAGAGCGCTCTCACTCAACATGTAGCGTCGGGCCTTGTCCCCGGCTTCATAGAAGGGGCGACGTTACATTGGGTTACGCTGGCTTTTCACTCGCCGTGAATAACCCGGGCTATGCGATCGCGCCGCGACTCTTATTCAACGCAGCGTTTAATACAATCCCATTCTGGGTTCCATGTTGAAGGTAGCGTTCAGTATGGAGGGCGGAACTGAAGGCGTTCACGATCTCGGGTTGTTCTCCCGGCGGCGGTTGCGTTCGGCTTCAAACGTCTCGATGACAGGCCCGAAGGTGGGCTGGTTGCGTTCGTCGGCGTCGACGAGGCTCTTGTGGGATTCGACGATCAGGTCGCACAGCCGCTCGGCATCGGAGGGTGAATCGTCGAGCGGTTGCCACTCGGACGGCGTAGACGGGACGCCGTCGCACACGTCGAACAGCCCGACGAGGTGCATGTTCTTCAACGCGTTGAGAATGTCCTCGCACGGGCGGGCCAGGTGGACTGCGACGTTGTTCGCACCACTCCGCTGCCCGGCAAGCGAAACGAGGAGCCCCGCGAACGTGCTGTCCATGTAATCGGTCTGGGACAGGTCGAAGTAGACGTTGGTCGTCGCCGTGTCGGGATTTCCGCGGAGGAATGCCCGAACGGTGTCCGCCAGAGCAGCCGAACAGGGCCTCAGTGGTTTGATGATCAGCGTGCCGCCGTCGTGGCCGATCAGCACCGATCGCTGCGTCGCATCGGACATTACGCTATCCTCGAACGTCGGAACGTCGAGATCATGGTACCGCATACCCAGTGGCGACACAACGATTGCGGTCCGGAGTGGCTCCCGCCGGGTGACGGTCGCGGTCATCGCGTCTGCGGAGTACGATTCGCTGGAGAATGTTCGTGGATCGACGCGGCGAGAGTGCGAGGAACAACTATGACACCAGAACGGTTTGCGGATCGGATCGTCCGGCACTTGGCCAAGGACGGGTACAGGCCTCAGAAGGCGAGCGGCGTGGCGCGGGCGATGGGGGTGGCGGACGAGGAATACGGCGACTTCCGTGAATCCGTGAAGGCGCTGATGAAGACCGGGCGCATCGTTATGGGCTCGGCCAGCGCGCTGACGCTGCCCGATCCGGCGCGGCGGGTGGTGGGGCAGTTTCGCGGCAACCCGCGTGGGTTCGGCTTCGTCATTCCCGATACGCCCAATTCGCACGGCGACCTGTTCGTTCCGCCGGGGCAGACCGGCGGCGCGGTCACCGGGGACACGGTGGCGGCGCGCGTGCTGAAGCGCGGCAAGCGCGACGGGCGGATGATGTACGAAGGCCGCATCGTGGAGATCATCGAGCGCGGGCAGAGCCGGTTTGTCGGGGAGCTGTGCTCCGAGTTGAAACGCTGGTTCGTTCGTCCGGATGGCAACACGCTGCACGTGCCGATCTTCGTCGGCGATCCGGGCGCGAAGGGCGCGCGGGCCGGCGACCAAGTGGTGGTCGAGATCGTCCGGTATCCGGAGGACGGCAGCGACGCGCGCGGCGTGATCACCAAGGTGTTGGGCAAACGCGGTGAGCCGGGCGTCGACACGCAGAGCATTGTCTATCAGTACCAGCTGCCGCAGGAGTTTCCGAAAGCCGTCACGAAGGAAGCCGCCCGCGTCGTGGCCAACTACGATCCGGAGGAAGCCGCGGCCGGCCGCGAAGATCTGCGCGAGCTCACCGTCATCACCATCGACCCCGACACCGCCCGCGACTTTGACGACGCGATCTCGATCACCGAACGAAGCAGGGGACGACTCGAACTCGGCGTACATATCGCGGACGTGTCGTACTTCGTGCAACCGGGCAGCGCGTTGGACTCAGAAGCCCGCGAGCGTGCGAACAGCGTGTATTTTCCGCGTCTGGTGATTCCGATGTTGCCCGAGGTGCTGTCCAACGGTGTGTGCAGTCTGCAAGAGAAAGAGCCGAGACTGACCAAGAGCGCGTTCATCACCTACGACGCGCGCGGGCGGCGCGCTGCAACGCGTTTCGCGAACACGGTCATCCGATCGACCAAGCGTCTGACGTACGGGCAGGCCACACGCATCCTCAAGGGCAAAGTCGGGGGAATCTCGAAGGCGGCGGTTGCCTTGGTGCGGCAGATGGAATCGCTGGCCCGTGCGATTCAAAAGCGGCGCCTGGCGGCGGGGTCTCTGGTGTTGGACCTGCCGGAAGTCGACGTTTTGTTCGATGACGAAGGACGCGTGGCGGGTGTCGAACCGACCGATAGCGCGTTTTCGCACACGATCATCGAGATGTTCATGGTGGAAGCCAACGAGGTGGTTGCGGAGTTGTTTTCGGAGATGGGCGTACCGGCGCTGCGGCGCGTGCATCCGCCGCCCGACGAGTCCTCGACTCAGCCGCTGAATCGATTCCTGCGAGCGTTGGGCCTCGAGCCGATCAAGAGCATGGATCGGGAGGTTCTGCAGCCGTTGCTCGATCGCTTGAAGGGGCGACCGGAGTCGTTCGCGGTGAACCTGGCGATTCTGCGATCACTCGAACGGGCCGTTTACGACCCTGCGCCGGTGGGGCACTTCGCATTGGCCAGTGATGACTACACGCATTTTACGTCTCCGATCCGCCGGTATCCCGATCTGACGATTCACCGATTGCTCGACGCCCATGTGCGCGGCTCGCTGAAGAAGCGCGGGCGGCAGGCGAACGTACCCAACGTTTCGGAGTGTCAGGAGCTTGGCATTCACTGCAGCAAGAACGAGCGCCGGGCCGAGGCGGCGGAACGCGAGCTGAAACTCATCTATGTCCTCCGGCTGCTCGAACGGCGGGTGGGCGATGAGTTCGACGGGATCATTACGGGGGTCGCGAATTTTGGCGTGTTCGTGCAGTTGCCGGAGTATCTGGTCGAGGGATTGCTGCGGTTCAGTGATCTGGCGGACGACTGGTGGGAGGTGGACAGCGAAGCCGGCTGCGTGATCGGCACGCGCACGGGGCGCCGGCTGAAGATCGGCGATACGGTGCGCGTGACGATCGCCGGGATCGATCTGGCCGACCGCAAGCTGAATCTGACCCTCAACGAGGAAGCCGGTGCTGCGTCGAAACGCGAAAAACACCGCCCCGCGCCGCGGGGCGAGAAACGAAGTGCGAAGAAGGTCAAGACGAGTGCGCCGACGAAGCGACGTCGGAGGCGTTGAGGGCGTCGCCTTTGTCATTCCGAGTGTAACGAGGAATCTGGCCGGGATGGACTTCCAGCTAGATTCCTCGGTCGCTTCGCTCCGTCGGAATGACGGAGAGGAGGGGTATTGCCGGGGCGATGCGGCAGGCGTAACCTACTCGCCGCGGTACGGAGCCGTGGTCTGCGAACCAGCAGGCATTTGCTGAGCGTGTTCGATGCTTCGGGAAGCTGCGCGCAGGCGGGATTCTGAGTTGGGGGCGCGTTGTGACGCGGTCGGCAGCCGTTGGAAGAGTGGGCTTGGCCGTGATGGCTACCGTTGTCACCGGGGCGGGGAGCGGCTGCCTCACGCCGACTCAGCATCGGGAGCAGGCCGATCGCGCGGCGTACGATGCGATCGGTCTGGCGCAGCGCGAGGCGCTCGGCGCGGCTGAACCGTTCACCATCGAAAAACCGGCGGACACTCTGCGGCGGCGATTGCTGCTGGAGCAGGACCTGCCTCATGCGTCGCCTGCGTCGCATGGCACGCGTGATCTGGTACCGATTGATCGTTGGCCCGACGCGGACTACCTCGCATCCGACGAGGATGCGAGTGGGCATTCGATCGCTCCGGACGCGCGAAACACGGTGACGTTGTCGCTTTTGGATGCCCTCCAGATCGGGGCGTTCAGCAGTAGGGAGTACCAGTCGGCGAAGGAGCGGGTTTTCGAGCCTGCGTTACGCCTCGATCTCGAACGGGATGCGTTTCGCAACACGTGGACCGGCGCGCTCGACTCGCTCTTCCGCTGGGATCTCGACCGCGAAGTCGTCATCGACGCCCGCGGGAACACAGACAATCCGACGGTTTCGGGTTCGGAATCGGGCGGTGCGCTCGGCCTTTCGCGTCGGCTGACGAATGGGCTGACGTTCACCGGGATGGTTGGTCTGGACCTCGTGTCGCTGCTGACGCAGGAGCGGGCGTTCTCGCGCGGTGTCTTTGCGGACGTGACCGTTTCGGTTCCGTTGATGCGTGGGGCGGGCGAGTTCGTTGTGCGTGAGCCGCTCACGCAGGCCGAGCGCGACGTCGTCTACGCGATCTACGACTTCGAGCGTTTCAAGCGGGTCTTCGCGGTTGACATTGCGAGTGATTATCTGGGGGTGCTTGGGCGGCTCGACTCGGTGGAGAATGCCGAGGAGAACTACCGGAGTCTGATCGCGTCGACGCGGCGGGCGCGGCGGCTGGCGGACGCCGGTCGCTTGCCGGAGATTCAAGTCGATCAATCGCGGCAGGACGAGCTGCGGGCGCGGAATCAGTGGGTTGCCGCCCTCGAATCGCACCAGCGTCAGCTCGACGGATTCAAGCTTGCCCTCGGGCTTCCGGTGGACGCCGACGTCCGCCTGGACGCGACCGAGCTCGAATCGCTTACCGCGTCGCTCGCCGGGTTGATCGAAGCTAGCGAAGACGGTGCCTCCGCCGACGAGGCGCCGTCCGCGGATACGCCGATCGTGCTTCCGGCGCCGGGGCGGGGGAATGCGGGCAAGTACGAGTTGGACGAAACCGAGGCAATTCTCACGGCGCTGGATCATCGTCTGGATTTGCGCGTCGCGGTGGGGCGCGTGTTCGACGCTCAGCGGACGGTGGCCGTCGCCGCCGATCAACTGCGCGCCGATGTCACGCTTCTGGGGACCGGGTCGGCGGGGGCGCGGCGGTCGTTGGATTCGGCGACTTTGGAGAACGTCCGGCTTCGCTCTGATGAAGGCCGGTACTCCGCACTGCTGTCGATCGATCTTCCGTTCGAGCGCACTTCGGAGCGCAACGTCTACCGCAGCAGTCTCGTCCGCCTCGAGCAAGCGGTGCGCGACGTGCAGGAACTGGAGGACGAGACCAAGCTGGACGTTCGGAACGGCTTGAGCCGTTTGCGGGAAGCGCGCGAAGGTATTGCGATTCAGGCGAAGTCGACCGTTCTCGCCGGGCGTCGCGTGCAGAGCACCAACCTGTTCCTCGAGGCTGGACGGGCTGAGATTCGCGACTTGCTCGAGGCGCAGGAAGCGCTGGTAACCGCCCAGAACGCCCTGACGGCCGCGCTCGTCGCCTACCGGATCAATGAGCTCGGGCTGCAGCGCGATCTCGGGGTCCTCGAAGTCGATCATCGAGGCCTGTGGGAAGAATTCACCCCCGAACCGAGGGTCTTGCACGATGAGTCAGGATAAGAACAGTCGTAGAACGCGGTGGCCGCTGTTTGTGGTGTTGTCCGTTGCCGCCGTGGTCGTCGTTTTTGGTATAGCGCAACTGGCGAAGTCGGCCGGTTCGGGCGATGCGGGCGGAGAGTCCGCCACGTTTCGCGTCAAACGCGGCGCGCTGACCATCAGTGTCGTCGAGGCGGGCACTATTCAGGCGCGCGAGCGCGTGATCATCAAGAGTCAGGTCGAAGGGCAATCGACGATCATCTATCTGATCCCCGAGGGGTCGATGGTCGAGGAAGGTCAGCTCCTGGTCGAGTTGGAAGCGAGCAGGCTGGAAGACGACCTCGTCGAGCAGCAGATCCGCGTTCAGAACGCCGAGGCGGCGTTCATCCGAGCGCGCGAGAACCTGGAGGTCGTCAAGAACCAGACCAAGAGCGACATCTCGAAGGCCGAACTCGACCGCACGTTCGCCATCGAGGATGCCAAGCAGTACACCGAAGGAAAGTACCCGCAGGAACTCAAGGAGGCGGACTCGCGCATTACGCTGGCTCGGGAGGAACTTGAGCGCGCGGATGAGAAACTGAAATGGTCGACGCGGTTGTTCGACGAGAAGTACATCTCCCACACGGAGCTCGAGGCCGACCGGCTTACCCACAACCGGGCGAAGCTGGACCACGAGTTGGCCGTCGCCTCCAAGGGGCTTCTCGAGGACTACACCCACGAGCGGCAGTTGGCGCAGCTCAACAGCGACGTCGAGCAGGCGGAAATGGCACTCGAGCGCGTGAAACTCAAGTCCGGCGCCGACATCGTCCAAGCCGAGGCCGATTTCAAGGCGAAAGAGGCGGAATTCCGCCAGCAGCAGTCCAAGCTGGAGAAAGTCGAGCGGCAGATAGCCAACACGAGAATCGTCGCGCCGCGCGCGGGGTTGGCGGTGTATGCGACCTCCGCGCGAGCCAGTTGGCGCGGCAACGATGAACCGCTCGACGAAGGTCAGTCGGTGCGGGAGCGGCAGGAGTTGATCTATCTGCCGACCGCCGACGAGATGGTCGCGGAAGTACAGATCCACGAATCCAATCTCGACAAGATTCAGCTGGACCTTCCCGTGCAAATCACTGTGGATGCCTTGAAGGGGCGATCGTACAGCGGGCGGGTGTCGAAAATCGCACCGCTGCCCAACGCGCATCAGATGCGCATGAACCCCGATCTCAAGGTCTACCGGACCGAGATCCTGCTCGATGGAAAGAACAGTGATATTCGTACGGGCATGAGCTGTAAGGCCGAGATCATCGTCGAGCAGTACGAGGACGCTCTCTACGTCCCGGTGCAGGCCGTCGTGCGCGAAGGCAACCAGCCGGTCGCGTACGTACAAACCAGTGAGGGTGTGCGGCGGACCGCCGTCGAGATCGGGTTGGACAACAATCGGATGGTGCGCATCGTCAAGGGGCTCACCGAGGGGCAGGAAGCACTCCTGACGCCGCCGCTGGCGGTGTCGACCGGTGTCGAGGAGGAGTCCGTGCCCAGAGGTGCGGATGCCGGACGCGATGCTGGAGCGCGGGGACGGCCGCAGGGTGCCCGCGAGGGATCGCGAGCGGGCCGCGGAGAACATGGGCGTGAATCTCGCGGTCAGGGCGAGACCGCAAGTCGACAGGGCGAGCCGGGTCGCGGGCAATCTCGCGAGATGACGGCGGAGCAACGGGAAGCGATGAAGAAACGGTTCGAGAACATGACGCCCAAGCAGCGCGAGGAAATGCGCAAGCGCCGTGGCGGATCGCAACCTCAGGCCGGCCGACCCGGGGGCAACTGATCGACGTCGACGATATGTCCACACCCACGATGAATTCAACCGAATCCGCGCCGGCGCGCGTTGCCGCGTCCCTCGACGGCGTGACCAAGGTCTACGAGATGGGCGAGGCGCGCGTCCACGCTCTGGCCGGTGTCACGATCGGGTTCGAGCGCGGCGGCTTCTACGCGATCATGGGTCCGAGCGGCTCCGGCAAGAGCACGATGCTCAACTTGCTCGGGTGCCTGGATCGCCCGACGTCCGGGCGGTATGTGCTCGAAGGCCAAAACGTCGCCGATCTCGACGATGACGCACTGAGTGCGTTTCGACTGAATCACCTCGGCTTCATCTTCCAGAGTTTCAACCTGGTGGCGCAACTGACGGTTCGTGAGAACATCGAGCTTCCGCTGTACTACCTGGACATGGACAGCCGCGACAGCATCGAGCGGGCCGAGGAACTCGCCGAGCGCGTCGGATTGAGCGATCGGCTCGACCACCGGCCCGCGGAGCTTTCCGGCGGTCAGCAGCAGCGCGTGGCGTTCGCCCGGGCGCTGGCCAACGATCCTTCGATTCTGCTGGCGGATGAGCCGACGGGGAATCTCGACTCTTCCACCGGGGCGCAGATCATGGATTTGCTGTGTGAGTTGAACGAGCACGGCAAGACCATCCTGATGGTCACGCACGAGCCGGACGTCGCACGTCACGCGCGCCGGCGGGTCCACATGCTCGACGGCGTGGTTGATCGGCTCGAGGGGGACGGCTGATGCGCCACCGCAAGCTGCTTCGGAACATACGGCTGGGAATCAAGACGCTGGTTCTGCACAAGCTGCGTTCCGTGCTCACCATGCTGGGCGTGGTCTTCGGCGTGGCGAGCGTGATTGCCATGCTGGCTGTTGGTGAAGGCGCGAGCAAGGAGGCGCTGGAGCAGATTCGCAAGCTGGGCAGCACGAACATCATCATCACGTCGGTCAAACCGATCGAAGACAGTTCGGCAGTGCGCAGTTCGCGAATGAGCATGAACATCTACGGGCTGCTGTACGAGGACGAACTCCGTGCGAAAGAGACTTTTGCCAGGATCACGCACACGGTTCCGGTCAAGGTTGTTCGCAAAGAGGGCCGCCTGGGCACGCGCACGATGGACCTTCGCATCGTTGGCACCACGCCGAAGTGGTTCGATCTGGTGCAACGCCCGATGATCGTCGGTCGCGCGCTGACGCCGCGCGATGGGGATGAACGCGCCGGTGTTGTTGTGCTCACTGAATACGGAGCCCGACGATTGCTCGCCACCGAACGCACCATCGGAGAGTCGCTGCGCATCGGAGGCACGTACTTCGAGGTCGTCGGGATCGTGCAGAGCGAGGGAGGGCAGGGGAGTTCCGTGCAGACGCCCGACCAGGAGGTGGACGCGTACACCCCGATCGAGGTCGCGCGTGAGCGCTACGGCGACATCCACACGCAGCGCGCCTCCGGCTCGTTCATCCGGGAATCCGTCGAAATGCATCAACTGCTCGTCCAGGTGCCGACGACCGCCGACGTCGAACCGGTCGCCGCCGGGCTGGGCGTCATGCTCAAGCGGTTTCACCCCAAAGGCGACTACCGCATCAGCGTGCCGCTCGCCCTGCTGCGGCAGGCCGAGGCGACCAAGCGCACGTTCAACGTCGTGCTCGGCTCGATCGCGGGGATCAGCCTTCTGGTCGGCGGAATAGGCATCATGAACATCATGCTCGCCTCGGTGACCGAGCGCACACGCGAGATCGGAATCCGACGTGCCATCGGCGCTAAGCGCCGGCAGATCATCGGGCAGTTTCTGATCGAGACGGTCGTGCTATCCACCGCCGGCGGGCTGGTCGGCGTCACGATCGGGCTGTTCATTCCCTGGCTCATTACCCGCGTGGCCGGAATGCCGACGGTCGTTACGGCGCAGAGCCTCATACTGGCGGTCGGTATCAGCATGACCGTCGGCATCGTCTTTGGCTTGTACCCCGCGCGGCACGCGGCCGGGCTCGACCCGATCGAAGCGTTACGCCACGAGTAGCCTCGACCGCGCCAATGCGGCTTGTTGGTCCGCGGCGCTGCCGGTACATTGGCTCGTGCGTAAACTTGGAGGAACCAGTGGCTCACTATCGCATTCCGAAGCAGCGTTGCCGTGTCGAGATTCGTGTCTCGAATTCACGTTTCATCGCAACCGTCTCCCTCGCGTCCACTGTCAAGGAAGCGCAGGCGTTCGTGCGCGAAATCCGCGCCGAGATGCCGGATGCGACCCACCACGTCTACGCGTTCAGAATCGGCTACGGCAACACGCTGTCGGAGGGAATGAGCGACGACGGAGAGCCGTCCGGAACCGCGGGACCGCCGGCGATGGCCGTCGTGCGCGGAGCGGACATCGGCGATGTCGCGTTGGTCATCACGCGATACTTCGGCGGCACCAAGCTGGGTACCGGCGGACTGGTGGTGGCGTACACGAAAGCCGCTCAGGTCGCGTTTGAAGCTCTGGAAACCGAACAGAAAGTCACGCGCGTCCGTGGCGAGGTACGCGTGCCCTATGCACTGCTCGAACGGACGCGGCGCGTGCTGAATGAACAGCAGGGCGACATCGAGCACGAGTCGTTCGAAGCCGATGTGTGCCTGCGGTTTCGCCTTCCCGTGGAGTGCTTCGCTGCGGTAACTCAATCCATCCACGATCTGACGGCCGGGTGCGTCACACCCACACGATTAGCCGACGACGGCGGCGAGTGCGAGGAACATGGCGGGTAGGGGACGTCGCGACAAGTCAAAACGGCGTCGGCGGTCCGCGCACGAGCACCCGACACTCGCAGCGCGCGATATTGTCGTGTCGTTGTGTTTCTTCCTCTCGGGTGCGACGGCGCTCATACTCGAAATCGCGTGGGTGCGCGAGGCCTCCTCCGTTTTCGGCAGCACGACGCTCGCGCTGAGCACGGTTCTGGCGACGTTTTTCGCCGGTCTGGCACTTGGTAGCTACGCGCTGGGCAGGGCGGCGCAACGCATGGATCGACCGCTCTCCGTGTATGGGCTCGTGGAGATCGGGGTCGGCGCGTTCGCCATCCTGACGCCCTTCGCATTCCGGCTGGCCGACGTCGTTTACGACCGAGTGTACTCTTTCACGCTCGAATCTCCCGCCCAGATCGCCGCCGTCCGACTGCTGCTGACGATTCTCATCATCCTGCCGCCCACGTTTTTCATGGGGGCGTCGCTGCCACTGCTCAGCAGGCACTACATCCGCGATCCCCGCCGCATCTCGCTGACTCTCGGCACGCTGTACGGAATCAACACCATGGGGGCTGCGTTCGGCGCCGGCGTGTGTGGGTTCGTGATGATCCCCACCGTCGGGGTGCGCCGCACCATCTACGCGGCCGCGGTCATCAGTCTGATCGTGGGTTTCGTGGCGCGCCGTGTCGGTCGACGCGCGCCGTCCCTTGATTCGCTCGACTCCGCCCCGCGGGACCGCGGCTCCACCAGCTGCGATGTGGCACGCGCTGATGGGCGCTCCGGCGCGGCGGTAGTTCATCTCCTCTTTCTACTTACGGGTTTTGTGGCGCTTGCCAACGAGGTGCTGTGGACCCGATTCCTGTCGTTGATGATCTACAACACGGTACACACGTACACTCTGACCTTGCTGCTCGCGCTCGTCGGCATAGCGCTCGGCAGTCTGGTGACTTGTTGGCTGTTCGACCGGACGGTGCGCCGGGCGTTTCTGTTCGGTCTTATTCAAGCCATCAACGGAGTGGCTGTTCTCTTCGTGATGATGCTGCCCGCCGCCTGGTGGCAGGGGACTTTCGACCTGAGCGACGGGACGTCGAGTCTGTTCGTGGTCGCGGCCGTGATGTTCGTACCGGCCGTGCTCTCGGGCATGTCGTTTCCGCTGGCCGTGCGTATGGTGCTGGAACATCCGAAGCGCGCGGGGGCGACCGTGGGCAGCATGACGGCGGTCAACACCGGCGGCGGCATCGTCGGGGCGCTGGCGGGCGGCTTCGCGTTGATTCCGCTGCTTGGATTGCACAACGGCGTCCTCGTGACGACGGGCATGAGCCTCGTGGTCGCGTTCGCGGCATGGGTGTTCCTCGACCGTGTAACCGGCGTCGGCGTCAAGGCGTTTCTCGTGCTGCTGAGCATCGCCGCGTGGCTGGCGATTCCTCGCGTTACCGGCGTCCGATTGCCGCACGATCATCTTGCACACGGCGGGACGCTGTTGGATGTTGTCGAGGGACGCGTGAGCCATCTGGCTGTCATTGATCGAGACGGTCACAAGCGATTGGAGATCGACAGGCTCTGGCAGGGCGAGGACCGCAAAACGCATCAGATCATGGCGGCGCATTTGCCCATGCTGCTCCACGCCCAGCCGCGCAGCGTCCTGGCGATCGGCATGGGCACCGGGCAGACGTTCAGCCGATTCCTCATGTACGACATCGAGCGGCTGGACTGCGTGGAGATAGAGCCCGAACTGATCGAACTCGTGCGGGATCACTACGACTCGGCCTGGATGGACGACGAGCGATGTCGCATCATCGTCGCCGACGGGCGGAACTTCGTCAGCCACGGCCGCGAAACGTATGATGTCATCTCCGTCACGGTCGGTCAGGCGTTTCGCCCCGGGGTCGCGGCGTTTTACTCGGCGGATTTCTATCGCAACGCACTCGAGCGCTTGAACCCGGGCGGGCACCTATGCCTATTCGTCCCGCTGCGTTTCTTCACGGCGGAGGAATTCCGATCCATCGTCCGGACGTTTATCGAGACGACCGCGGACAGCGCGCTCTGGTACAATCGATCGGAGTTGCTCCTCGTCGGCGTCAAAGACGGGTCGCTTGGCTTGCGGCGCGATCGCGCGGAACTGCTGCGGGCCGACCCGACCATCCGGGACGATCTGCGATTCGCGCACTGGGGCGGAGTCGCGCAGTATCTCAATCGCCCGGAGGTCTTCGTTGCCGGCTTCCTGCTGGATGATGACGACTTGAGCGAAATGGCGGGAGATTCCGCGATCTACACCGACGACCTACCCGAGCTGGAATACAGCTCAGCGCGTATCAGGGGCCGCCGCGCGACGATCCCCGAGGGGCTGCAACTGATCCGCGACCACCTGTCGCCCGTCCGCTCGGCCTGTGTCTTTGAACTCGACGCGCCCTTTCGCGAGACGGCCGAAGCGTTGCGCGTGCGCAACCTCGATGACATCGTGGCCGTCGGGTATTCGGAATCGGCCGAGCGCCGCGCGACGGCGAACGACCCGGCTCAGAGAATCGCGTTGTTGGAGCGTGCCTTGCAGCACAACCCCGACAACATCACGATCCTGGGCAAACTCGGCAAAGAGTTGACCCAATCGCGCAGGCTCGACCAGGCAATCGCGCGATTCTCGCATGCGTTGGAGATCGACCCCGAGTCGGCGGAGCTGCGCCTCCGGCTCGGGCTTCTGCTCGCCGATGTCGGCCGAGTCGATGAGGCGATCGCGCAATACGAGCAAGCGCTGCGTCTCCGGCCACGCTACACCGAAGCCCACAGCAACCTCGGAAACGCGTTGCTTGCCAGCGGTCGCATCGACGACGCCATCGCCCGATACAAAGAGGCTCTTGCTCTGGAGCCCGACGCCGCCGTCGTGCACAGTAACCTCGGCGTGGCTCTTGCCCGACGGGGAGACCTCGAACAGGCCTGCGACAGCCTCCGCGAAGCCGTTCGCCTCGACCCGCAATTTCGGGACGCCCGCGTTAATCTGGGTAGGCTTCTCACGCAGTTGGGTAGAACCGAGGAAGCGCGGATCCATCTGAGCCCGGCCGAGCCCGACGCGGGTCGCCCGTGAGCGGACCATCCGTCGCGGTGTCCGGGAGAGCGTCAGGTAGGGGGTGCCGACGCCGTTGCGGGGTCCGGCGCGGCCCGCCGCGGCCCGCCGCGCAAAAAGGAAGCCACTCGCGGGGGAACACAGCGGGTGGCTCCGCGGCGGTCGCCTCACAAGAGGCTCGCCGTATTCAAGTGTCCAACGTAACGAGAAGTGCGGCGTTGTTTCAAGTCGTAATCTAAGAATTCTCCTGCATGGAGCAAGAAAAAGCCGGTTTTCGGCACGGAAAAACCGTTTTCGAGTCGATTCCGGCTCCGGTCGGCTCGCTCGCCCGATCGACTCTGTGACGATCGTGCCGGGGGATGCGGCGTGGGAACGACAAGGCGGGACGGGACAGCGGGGCGTCGTCGTCGGGCAAGTCCACGGCACTACTCAAAAGGAGCGTGCCGCGACATCGCGACCGTAACGCCTGCAGCGAACCGAGCGGGTCGACCAAGTGGTAGATCAGGGCGAAACAGAAGACGACGTCAAAGGTCTCTTCGGGGCAGTGCCGTTCCAGGGCACCGCAGCGAAACGAGACGTTCTCGAGTTTCAGCGTGTGCCTGATGAACTCGGCACGGTCGCAATTGAAGTGGTTTCGCTCCACGCCCACGACCCGTGCTGCCCCGCGCCGCGCCGCCCAAAACGACAGCAGTCCGTCGGCGCAACCCAAGTCAAGAATGCTCATCCCGGTCAGATCGGAAGAGAGGTGTTCTTCGACGTACCGAACCAACTCGCGGCCGGACGCGTCGACGCGCCGCACTACCGGGTTGGCTTCGTAATCCCCCGCCGGCGCAGTTCATGCTCTAGTGAACGAGACGTGGCGGCGGTCGGCTGGTTCGACAGCGTTGTACTCATCGGTCAGTTGAGTCCTCTGCAGATGCACAAGAGCGCATGGTCGGCGAATTCCGAGGGGTTGCCATTGGCAAGTCGGTACTCGCCCTGGCTGCCGTTCCTGGAGACACCGTTCCTTGCGTGTCATCTTCGGAAGTCACGCTGCGAAGACTGCCGTACGGCGCTCTCTGAACTCGTGCTATCGGTTGGGTCTGAACACCGGCTGCAAGGAATCGATCCGCCGTGCGGCGACGAATTCAAAGCCGCCTTCTTCCTTCGGGAGGAAGAGGTGGATCGCGACGCGACACCCGGCACTGATGGGCCCGGCAGGAATTCGAACCTGCGACCAATCGATCATGAGTCGACTGACCGACTCCACGACCCCCGAAAGCACGACGAGTTACGACGACGACACAGACCCCCGCAGTAGTCCCCGCACTTCGATCGAAAACGACCCCGATCTTGCCGCCGTCGTGGCGGCGTGGCCGACGCTACCGGCTGCGGTCCGGGCGGGCATCCTGGCAATGGTCCGGGCATCGGCGGGCGACGAATCCGAAACGGAGCAACGACCATGACCACCACGCGTGGGAGCGAGAGCGACTGGCATCACCCAACGCCGCACGCGCTGTCGCCTTCCGCTCGCGATTTCAGCCAGCCTCTCGTTGTGCCGTTGCTCGCTACTGTACGGCTCGTCGCGAGCGGCGTGGAGGTCAACCCGCGCTTGGATCACGTCGGTTGTCGGCGATTCACGGTCGGAATCCGACCCGACACATGGACTGGGTTGGGTGTGACCATTCCTTGCGGCAGGGTGCCTCGACCGCATTGGGTAGGGCGGGTTTTACCCGCCGCAATGGTGCAAGAAGGCGGGTGGAACCCGCTACAGCCACACCGTCATCGGCGAGCACGTGGACGCCCTCGCGGCGTTGCCGGACCTGACGCCCAAGACGCCGGAGCGGCAACGGATGCGAACGACGGGCACGTACGATGACACACCAGACCCCCAGCTATACGCCCAGCAGTTGGGGCGCGAAACAGTGCGAAGTCATGCCACGTCCTGCAACGAAGCGAGAGAGAGAGTGCCAACCAGCGACACTCACAAAAAACAATGAAAAACAAGGGTAAGAGCGACACATTGCGAGGTGTTGCGACGCCTTGCGACGATGGGCCCGGTAGGATTCGAACCTACGACCAATCGATTATGAGTCGACGGCCCGATTCCATAGCGCCCGAAACGACAACGGTTTACGACGATACGCCGGAGACCCCCGCCAGTAACCACGACAGTTTGACCGAAAACGATCCCGACCTTGCGGCTGTAGTCGAGGCGTGGGCGGACCTGCCGGACGCTGTCCGGGCGGGGATCGTGGCGATGGTCCGCGCGTCGGCCAGCGATGGACCCGGACGTAACACCGACTGACACCCGCACATGGACAGGTCCGGCCGAGTCGCGGGGCACGGGCGCTCAACCTGACAGCGTGCGATGCTGGCGGGTTCGCCGCAACGCGCGCAGGCCTCCCGTCATCCTTCAATGGGGCCGCGACCGGGGGGTCGCGGAAAGGGACGGTCAACAACGCCGAGAGGCTATGCGAGATACTGCTTCAATGGGGCCGCGACCGGGGGGTCGCGGAAAGGTCCATGCCGAGCCACATGATTGCCTCTTGCGTTTTTGGCTTCAATGGGGCCGCGACCGGGGGGTCGCGGAAAGGGCGAGTTCTACCGTCTCGTCCATGCTCGCGGCCTGAAGCTTCAATGGGGCCGCGACCGGGGGGTCGCGGAAAGGCAGCGTCATCCGAGCAGCCCGCTCAGCCACGCCTGGCTTC
>JAJDDR010000493.1 GCA_029260255.1 Phycisphaerae bacterium | reverse complement strand
CAGTGAACGGACGGTGTCGCTCATTGGCTCAATTCGTCAGGAGGAGGCTACCGATGGCTCGGTTGGTATTTGGGCTCGCGCTTGTGTGCGCGTTGTGCCTGTCGCCGGCGGCTCAGGCCGGATCGATCGTATTGGGTGACTCGGGCTGGGAAGCGATCTGGGACGTCTCGCTCGATCCGTTCGTCGATATCGCCGTCGACGCGGTGACCGACAACGCCGTCTTCATCGAGAAGAGCGCCGAGTTCACGCAGGGACCCGGTCCCGGCGGGTTCCCGGCGATTCCGATCGTCTTTCGGCAGATCGCCGTCCCCGCGGTCGAGATGATCGTCATCAACGACGAGATCATCACAAACTCGACCGGCGCGGACTGGACCGGGTTCAACATGACGCTTCTCGACGGCGGCAACGCGACGTTCAATCAAGCTCTGACGGACGCGTCCGGCGGCGGGGCAGGGTTCTCGACATCTCCCTTCGATAACCAGTTGTTCGGGAACAGCGACACGCTGTTCTCGGTGAACGGGTTCGGTCTCGGACCGAACGGTTCCGATGCGACCGTCGCCGACGGCGGCATCTGGTTCCCGGGTCTGGTCGGAGAGCTTTACATCGATGTCGTGCCGCAGACGACCGCGCCGTTCACGTTGTTTACCCTGAAGGAGACACCGACGCCCGAACCGACGACCGGCGTCCTTCTTATGGCGGCCGCGGCGCTGTGCACGCGGCGTCGCCGCGGCGTGTAGTCACGGCCACGTGCGCTACGCGATGTCAGCCGGTTGCTGCGCGGCCTTGGGCGGTGGCAGCGGATCGGCGAAGCCGCACCGGCTGCAGATCTCGCCGATAATCGGGCGGAAATCACGAATGACGTAGTCGTCCAGGCGCACGGTCTTCGCCGTACCGTTGTGAGTGTAGGCGAGATCGATGAATCCCTTCTTTCGCAATCTGCTCGCATCAAGCCCCGACATGGCATCGAACGGAATCGTCGGCCGCGCACGCACCTTTAGTCCGTCTTCGCTAAGCGTCACCTGCGTGGTCAGCACGCGGACGAACTGAAAGACCATTCCAACGACGGCCGGCAGCAGCCCCACGGCCAGAAAGATCTGGAAGTAGATCTCGCCGTCGTCGTGTTTGCCCTTCACGTAGCTCGCGGCGATGATCCTGTCGCCGTCGGGGGTCAGGCTGAGCATGCCGCCGGGACCGAAGTAGCGGATGTCGCCGGGTCTGTCATTGCTGCGCTGCCGCTCCCAGCCGGGTGCTCCGAAGAGGCTGAGCACATTCTCGCGCGTGACCCGTTTCTCCTGGACTTCGCGGAGGCACTCGGCCGTCGCGTCAGCGGAGATCCGGGGATTGATCGGTGGCAGCTCGGCCGGTACCGGATCAAGGGATTCGACCGCCTTCTTGATGTTCTCCTCGGGCCAACCGACGGTTCCGTCGTAATAGAACCAGCCGCTGCACGCGCCGAACAGGCCCAGCAGGCCGAGCGTCCGGAGCTTTCGTTCGTTTGTCGTTGGCGAGACGATCGGTGTCATCGGCATCTCCCTCGGAGGTCGCGGTTGGTGTTCGGTTCCGCCGGTCCTGTTCGCCCCCCACTCTATCGGCCGCCGTCGGTGACCGCGAGAGGGCGTCGGCAGCGGCGCCCGCTGCTCGTGGCGGTTTGTTTCAGACGCGCGGTTGCCTTGTGCCCGCCGGGCTGATAATAATCAAGGTAGCGGGACCGATCTACCCTTGGATACAGGATTCAGCGAAGGTGCGGCATGAGCGAACTCTTCAGCACGGTCTGCGACGATTTCTACGTCAGTTGCCGCTTGTTTCTCAAGCTGGACCTGGCGCTTGAGCGGGAGACGGTGTTGCACTTCTTCGATCGGGTGCGCAAGGCCTTCCCGCAGATGAGCAAGTTTCGTCGCCGAGAGGACGGCTGCCTGATCCTGGAGGAGGATTCGGGGACGGGGGTGGCACGTCGCTGGCTCAGGCTCGAGCCGAACAGCCTCCGATTCGGACACTTCGCGCCGCAGGATATCCAGGCGATGCGCGCGTTGTCGGACGCTGTGCTCGAATACGCCCCCTACCACCTGACGTTCAGTGACATCGACTATGATCATCTCGAGGTGATCTACGGGTTCGATTTGGAATACCGCGGCAACCACGATCAACTGGTGGCCGAGACGTTCTGGCAGGATCATCCGTTCGGAGCCTTCACCCTGGGAGACGAGTCGTTCCACGCCATCGACAGCCAGCCGTACCTCGGAATCGCGCTGACGCCGGAGTGCGACCTTCAGGCGTACATCGAAACCAAGTCGCGCACCAGCACCTACGAAGTGCGGACCGACATCTACGAACTTCAACCGCTGAGCGTGTTTCTGACGATTCGGAAGTACTGGACCGGCGACGAAACCGACGGGCTCAAGGAGTTGGCCGCCTCACTGTACGACCGGGCGGGCGCGCTGGCGACGGACAAGGTCGTCCCCCTCGTGGTCAACCCGCTTGCCCACGCCATCGCGAGCCGGCTGTAGCTCGGCGGCTTTACGATTCGCCACCGACGACTGATTACCGACAACTGACAACTGATTACTGATTACTGACAACTTTGACATGCTCACCGAGTCGGACATTACACACCGGCTGATCGTCGGGTTCGAGATTCACGTGCAGTTGGCCACGCGCACGAAGCTGTTCTGCAATTGCGCGGTGGAGTACGGGGCGACGCCCAACAGTCGCGTTTGCCCGGTCTGCCTCGGCTTGCCGGGCGCGCTTCCGGTGATGAACCGGGAGGCGTTTGAATCCTCGGTTCTGACGGGGCTGGCGTTGAACTGCCGGATCGCTACGCGAACCAAGTGGGATCGCAAGAGCTACTACTACCCCGATCTGCCCAAGAACTACCAGATAAGCCAATACGACATGCCGCTCGCTCACGACGGGCATGTCGACATCGCGAGCAACGGTGGCGCTCGGCGCGTGCGTATCATTCGCGCCCATCTCGAGGAGGATGCCGGCAAGAACATACACGACGTGCCGGGGTGCACCCTGGTCGATCTGAATCGCACCGGAACGCCGCTGTTGGAGATCGTCACCGAGCCGGACATCCACTCTGCCGATGAGGCCTACGCCTTCTGCACTCAGTTGCAGAGACTGGTGACCTACCTCGGCGTCTCACACGGCAACATGCAGCAGGGGCAGATGCGGTTCGAGCCCAACATCAACGTGGCCATTACGGCGCGCGGCGCCGAGTGTCGCACACCCATTTCCGAGGTGAAGAATCTCAACAGCTTCAAGGCTGTGCGTGGCGCGATCGAATACGAGCACCGGCGGCAGGTGCAGGATTGGCGCACCGACCCGGGCTACGTGATCAAGGAGCGCCCGAACGAGAATCGCGGCTGGGACGATGACCGCGGCGTCACCGTCTTCCAGCGCGGCAAGGAGGCCGCACACGACTACCGGTATTTCCCCGAGCCGGATCTCGTCCCCGTGGAGGTGGATGAGTCGTGGCTGGCAAGCGTTCGCGCCCGACTGCCGGAGTTGCCCGCCGCACGGTCCGCGCGGCTGATAAACGATCACGCGCTGCCGCCAGAGGACGTGTCGGTGATCGTGTCGGATCAAGCGACGGCCGATCTGTTCGACGCCGCGCTGGCGGCCGGCGGTTCCGCGACTACGCTGACCAAGCACTTCGTGAACATCTGGGCGCCGCTCGCCGGCGATCACGACGCGTCCGTCGGAACGTTGGGCGTTGCGGCCGAGCACTTGGGGCGATTGGCCGGCATGGTCGACGACGGCACGGTGAGCGCGACGGCCGCCAAGCAGATCGCCGAGCGCATGGTGGATTCGCCGGACGCGCCGGAAGCGCTGGCCGAGTCCATGGGCCTCGTGGCCGTCCAGGACACCGACCAGACCCGCGTCTGGGTCGATGAGGCGTTCGCTGCGAACGAGCAGGCCGTTCGCGATGCGGTCTCCAATCCGAAGAAGTCCAAGAAAGCCGCCGGCTTCCTACGCGGGCAGGTGATGCGTATTTCCGGCGGCAAAGCCAATCCGAAGCTCACCGGCGAGTTGATCGAAGCCCGCCTGAAGGAGATGAGCCGGGGATGAAAATGTGATGCGAATGATGCACGCGATAGCGAGGGGCTGCTGTCTTGCCCTGCTGAGTATGACCATGGTGATTCTATCATCCGGCTGCACGCCGGAGGAGCCGAACGAGTTGGACGCGCTGGGTACTACTGATCTTCAGGTGAAAACCCTGTCGGTGCGCGCATGGATCGCGGACAACGACGAGGAGCGGGCCAAGGGGCTGATGTTCGTGACCGCCGACGAGTTGGCGCCGCCGTCCGAGGGCGTCGAGCGCGGCATGGTGTTTCTCTTCGAGCGCGATCAGCGCAACGGCTTCTGGATGAGGAACACGATCGTCGACCTGGACATCGCCTACATTCGGGAAGACGGGACGATCGTCGAGACATTCACGATGAAAGCGTTCGTCGAGATTCCCTATGTCCCCAGCCAACCTTATCGCCACGCCCTCGAGGTCCGATCCGGCGTTTTCGCCGAGCATGGGATCGTAGCGGGCGATCATATCGAGATTCCGGAGTCGGTCCTAAAGCGAACCCGGTAACACGCCGACTCTCGATCCGGCGCGCCTCCGTGCGCGCGACCGGTGATGGGGGTACCGATAACCTGCGCGCGTATTCGCGCCGCGGTGAGGCGTTTCATGCAAGTCATGCTGGTAGGGCCGACGGAGGGGTTGCCGGTTGGATTCGGCGACTGGATGACTGAGCACAACTGGTCGGTGGAACGCGTGCCCGACGCCGCGGCGGCCGACGCACAACTCAGCCGGTCTCCGGTCGACGCGGTCGTTTTCGGCGGGTGCCTGCCGGCGGGGGCGACGCCCGGAGCGGTGGACTTTTCGCGCGTGTTGAAGTCCGTCGACGCGCGCCACATCGCAGCGGTCGTCGGCGCCCGCCGCCACCCCCGCGGCGGGACGAGAACCGGCGGCAACCGCGGAGGGCATGGCCAACCCG
>JAJDDR010000492.1 GCA_029260255.1 Phycisphaerae bacterium | reverse complement strand
TTGCACGCGACCTTTAGATAACGCTGTCCGAAACTGTCACCGCTCGCCGCAAGAAATATTGCTTCCTTATTGCTCTAGTATTGCCAAAGTGCCGATTCGGATGTAGAGTTAGGTGTGTGTTAGGTATTCATGGGGCGGATTCGATGTCTCGAACGGAAACAAACGGCAAACAGCAGCAGCGGACGGCGGAAGTGAGCATCGGGTGCGTCAAGACGCCAGCCGAGCGGGCACCTTCCGCCCGGACTACGCGTGTGGCGATGCAATATGGCCTGCCCGTCTCCGGCAGCCCGGAGCGGACCCTCGACGAGATGACCGTGCCGATTGCTCGCGGTCGAATCGTTCTCGTCGTCGGACCGTCCGGGAGCGGCAAGTCCACCGCGTTGCGCCAGATCGTGAGCGGCTGTCGCGGCGGCGAGTGCGTGGATCGCGTCGGATTTCGACGCGGCGTGACCGTCCTGGACGCCATCTGTCCGCACCGCCCGCTATCCGAAGCGCTGGAGCTCATGAACGCCTGCGGTCTCGGGGAGGCGCGCCTGTGGATGCGGGCGTACGACGAACTCAGTGACGGACAGCGCTTCCGCGCCCGGTTGGCCCGTGCCATAGGGCGACACTTTGCACGGCGATCACCGGCGCCTCTCGTCTGTGACGAATTCGGAACCGGATTGCACAAGAGACTCAGAAACGCCATCGCGTTCAATCTCCGCAAGCTCGTCACGAGACACGACCTGTCACTCGTATTGGCCTGCTGCGACGACGATATCGCCGGCGACCTTCAGCCCGACGTCACCGTGCGATTGCTCGGTGGCGGAAGGGGCGAGATCACGTCGACCAAGCCACGCCGAAAACGCGTCAGTTTCAGCCGCAGACTCGTCATCGAGCGCGGGTCCAAGCGCGACTACGACGCCTTCAGCGCAATGCATTACCGATCGACCGACGAACTCGGGTTCGTCGACAAGGTGTTCGTCGTACGCGACGGCAAGGGCGGACCACTCGTCGGCATCGTCGTCTACTCGCACGGGCCCTTGGAGTTGACGCTGCGCAACCGGGCGACGAACGGGCGGTTCCTGCGCAATCCGCGCCGCCTGAATCGAGAGATGCGCATCCTGCGGCGTCTCGTGGTTCACCCCGACGTACGCGGCTGTGGCTTGGGTCGACGCCTCGTCGAAGAGACGCTCCCGCGCGTCGGGACGCCCTTCGTCGAGTGCCTGGCCTCGATGGGTGACGTCAACCCGGTCTTCGAAAAGGCCGGAATGTCACGCATTGGCACTTGCGCGTTACCCGCCACGCCCGCCCGAATCCTGGGCCGGCTGGCCGGGCTCGATGTCGACCCGCTGGGTCGCGATTTCGTGATGCACGTGTGCCGCAGACCGAAAGTGCGACAACTGGTCGCGTCCGCGGTTCGCGCCTGGTACGCAGCCACCACCGCAGGCGGTGAGCGCCGCGTCGAGCGTCAATCGCCCGAGTTTCTCGCGCAGATCTTCCGCGGCCTGATCGGGTCGCGACCGGTGTATTTCCTGTGGCAGCGGGGTCAAAACAAAAAGAAAGCGGGGTAGCACGATGGCAGACACGCAAGCGGTACGTTCGGACAAGTTTCCTTCCTTCTCTTCCCTCCTCGGGCGGCTGACGCGCCCGCTTCGCTCGCGAAAGGTACGCGTGGCCCTCACCACCGCGCTGGGCGCGTTGGCGGCTGACTATGGGCTCGACGTACCGAGTGAGCTTCTCCTGGCGATCGTCGGGATCGGTGCCTCGCTGATTCTCGGGATCGCGCATGAGGATGCGGGCCGACACGCCGCCTCACTCCTTCAATCATCCGCGCGGGAGTAGCCCGTAGCGGTGGCGCGCAGGCGGGCTGCGCCGGTCGAACGGATGCGAACGGCGCAGCCCGCGGCGGAGGCAGGGTCTTGGGGCGGATGTGGGGATATCGAAAGGGGATCAACTCGTGTCGCGAAACGACAAGCTGACGGATCGACAGCGGGACCTGATGGAACGGCACGTCGGGTTGGTGGGCGTCCACTTGCGCCGGTTCTTTCCGGGGTTGAACCACCCGCGGCGGGACAGGGAGTGGGACGACCTGTTCCAGGAAGGGTGCCTCGGTCTGGCACGCGCCGCGTCCTGTTACGATGCGGCGTGCGGCGTGCCGTTCCCGTCCTATGCATTCAGGCGTATTCGCCTGGCCGTTGGTCGGGCGATTCCCCGAGCGTTCGCCACGGTGCGGATGCCGGACGGAGCCGCTGAGGACGCAGGCACCGTCGTATCGTTGGAATGTGACCCGCCGGCGCGCGCAGCGGACGCGAGGCACGATCTCTTCGCCGAGCGCGCGATCGAGACCATCGGCGAGCGCGTGCGTGCCAAGTACGAGCGCGCCGTCAGAGAGGCGACCGATACCGTCCGCGACGCACTCAATCAACGCCGATCCCGGGTCGTCGAGCGGGTGGCCGACGAGCGGTTCCTAGTCCCGGACGAGGACTACCGCACGCATTTGCGGCGTATCGCGCGCGACACGAACACGCCGTACTCACGCGTGACCGGCATCGAACGGCGACTGGCCGAACTGGTCCGCGACCGACTGTCGGCCGACGGGGAACTCGACGCCATGCAGGTCGAGGCCCGGCGGTCTCCGGACGGGATGGCGGCCGAATTGGACGGCGGGGCGTTGTCCCGCGTGTCGGACCACCTGGATGCCCAGATCAGTCGTTCGTTCGACACGTGGCCCGCGGCGCAGCGCGCGCGTGTGCTAACGCGTTTGTTGTTCTGCTGCGACGCAGAGATGAACGACTTGCTGCAGACACTGCTGCCGCGATTGAGCATCGAGCAAAAGTCCGCGTTGCTGGCCGAGAGCGGCCCATGACACGCCGTTTCGCCCTTGCATTGGTGGTTGATTTTGTCGGGTCTGTCTGCTAGAGTCGGAGACTGCGAAAGGCGTATTACAGTCTTCGGCCATCGTCTCTGATTGTGCTGCGGGTACGGACCACTCGGAACCAAGTGCGGCAGCGATCGGCGTGATCATGTCACGCGCTGCGGTACGGGACCGATCACGGAGCGGGAAAAGCGAAATGGATGCATTGACGGTTCCGGCCCGAGCGAGGCGCGGGGTCCGGCGATTCGGTTGCAGCGTAGCGCTTCTGGTCTGTTCCGCGTCCACCGCCGCCGGTCCCGGTCTTTGTCTGGTCCCCACCGCGCCGGCGAATCCGACGACCGGGGAAGCGTGTTACCCGCGGTACTCCACCGTTGAAATCGACGTGACCATGTCGGAGTCCGAGCAGCCGGTTTGCGGCGCGCAGCTCTTCCTCGAGTTCGACGCGACCGCTCTGGAGTTCATAAACGTCATCAAGGGATCGGACATCCCCGGCAATCCGAACGGAGCGGTGTTCAACCGTGTGCTGGCGTCTGCAGTCAATGTCTCGGCCGGCACGATTGACTACGCCGTCGCGGACGCTGAAACCGCTCAGTGCTTCAACGCGACAAGCGGCCCGGCGACCATTGCGCGCCTTCGCTTCCGGGCGATCGGCTTGTGTTCGACATTCGGGGCATGCTTTCGGGCGCACAATCCTCCGACGCGGTTGTCGAACGTGAACGGCGAAATCACACCCGTCGCATGCGATGATCCGGCGGGCGGCGTAGCGGAGGTATGCACGACCGGCCTGAGCATCACGCCGGTGCAACCGGGACCGATATGTGCGGTCGGGTGCCCGTGCGCGACCGACGGCGAATGCAGCGACGGGCTGGAGTGCACCGGAAACGAACGCTGCGTCAACACGCAGTGCAGACCGGGGACCAGCCCGTGTGCGGGGACCGCCGAGCCTTTCTGTGACGAGACAACCGGCGCTTGCCGGCAGTGTTTGATCGACGCGGACACGGATGACGGTCTGGTGTGTACGTGGGATCGGTGCATTGAGGGGTCCGCGTTCAACACGGATATCGCCGATCCGCCGCCGGCCGGCGCGCCGGATCACTTCAGTTGCCTGGACGCGTCCGATCCGGATCAGTTCTGCGTTGCGTTGGGAGGCAGCGCGTGTGCCGCGGATGGCGCGTGCGTCTGTGCCGAGCCGCCTGCGCTGTGCTTGAACCCGACTGTCGCCCTCAACCCGATCAACGGTCAGGCGTGTTACACCGTGGGTTCCGCGGTGGCCATCGACGTCGTGATGACGTACTCTGAATCGGCGGTGTGCGGCGCGCAGTTCTTTCTGGAATACGACCCACTGTCGCTCGACTTCGTCGCGATCGTCCCGGGTTCCGAGGTGCCGGACAATCCGAATGGCGCGGTGTTCAATCGGGTATTGGCGTTGATCGTCGACGAGGGGAACGGCACCATCGATTACGCGGTGGCCGACAATGAGACGTCGCAATGCGCAAGCGCCACCAACGGCCCGGCGATTATCGCACGCCTTCTCTTTCGCGCGAGGGGATTCTGCCGGTTGGTGCGCGTCTGCACCCGACCGCATAATCCAGGTACGCTGCTGGCCGCGGCGGACGGCCAAGAGATCGTCCCGATCTCGTGCGGCGGTGCGGTCGGCGTAGTTACGGGCAGTTGCAGCACGCTCTTGAACGTCGTACCGACGTCTCCCGAGGTGTTCTGCAGCGCGCGGTGTCCATGCCTGCAAGACTCCGATTGCGATGATGGCCGGTTCTGCACCGGCGCGGAGCGCTGCATCGACAGCGTCTGCCAGCCGGGCGCGAACCCGTGTGACGAAGCCGCCCTGCCGTTCTGTGACGACACCGGCGAGGCCTGCGTGGAGTGCTTGGTCGACGCCGATGCCGCAGACGGTGTGGCGTGCACGCTCGACCGGTGCGTCGACGGTGTGTCCGTCAACACGGACATCCGCAATCCGCCGCCACCGCCCGCGCCGGAGCACTTCGACTGCAGGCTGGAGTCCGACCCGAATCAGTTCTGCATCGAGATTGGCGGCAGTCGCTGCGAGGCGGACGGATCGTGCGTCTGCATCGAGCCGCCGGCGTTGTGCCTGGACGTGACATCGCCCGTCGTCGCCGGCGGCGGC
>JAJDDR010000491.1 GCA_029260255.1 Phycisphaerae bacterium | reverse complement strand
CGCCATCGCCCGCGCCATCGTCAACAACCCCTCCATGGTGCTGGCCGACGAGCCCACCGGAAACCTCGACTCGAAAACCGGCTCCCAGATTCTCGATATCTTCCACCGCCTTCACGAGTCCGGAACAACCATCATCCTCGTCACGCACGAGATGAGCGTCGCGGCGCAGGCCCAGCGGCTCATACACATGGTCGACGGGCTGATCGAGGTCGATCAGCCCATCACCGATGCCATGCGCACCGACATGGTGCAATCCGACGTGTTGCGCACCCTGCGTGGCGGTCAACAGTCATGGGCCAGGGAGGCGTCCTGACGGGCGCACCGTTGCATGTTCTTCTTCCGTGTTGTCATCATGTCGTTGCGAGCCTTGCAGACGAATCTGATGCGCACCCTCCTCGCCACCCTCGGCGTGATCATCGGCGTGTCGGCCGTCGTCTCAGCCATGTCCATTCTCGCCGGAGCGAAAAAGGACATCATGGGACGCTTCGAGTCGATGGGTGCCGACCAGATTATCGTCATGCCCGGCGGCGAGCAGCAGCACGGCCGGCGCGTGCGTTTCGACACACTCAAGCGCGACGACGCCGATGCCGTCCGCGAGGAGTGCGCGCTCATCAAAGCCACCGCCCCGGAAATCACGCAACCATCGCAGATCAAGTACTTTCACAAGAACAAACGCGTCACCGTCGTCGCGACCACTTGGAACTATGGATCGATCAACGACTACCATCCCGCCCAGGGCAGGTTCATCACCCACGAGGATGACATCGCCGAACGAAAGGTGTGCGTCCTCGGGCACAAAGTCGCCAAGGAACTGTTCGGCGAAGTGCCGTCACTCGGCGCCCCCGTAAAACTCGCGGGGGTGCGCTTCACTGTCGTCGGCGTCATGGAAAAGAAGGGTTTTCTTGGGTTCCGCGAGGTCGACTCCCAGGTGATCGTCCCGCTCAACACCGGCATGAAGCGGTTGTTCGGCGTGCGCTTCCTGACCATGGTCACCGCCCAGGCCACGGGGCCTAAGAAACTCGATCCCGCCATCCAGCAGATCAGTCGCACGCTGCGCAGGGAGCACAAGATCCGCGCCGGCACCAACGACGACTTCTCGATATTCACCCGCGAGCAAGCCAAGAAGCAGGTCGGCGACGTGACCAAGATTTTCCAAGTCGTGCTCTACAGCATCGCCGGAATCTCGCTCGTCGTCGGCGGCATCGGCATCATGAACATTATGCTGGTGTCCGTGACCGAACGCACGCGCGAGATCGGCGTGCGCATCGCTGTCGGAGCGCGCCGCATCGACATCCTCTCCCAGTTCCTCATCGAAGCCGCCATCATCAGCATGCTCGGCGGCGCGCTCGGCATCCTGCTCGGTCTGGCTTTTTCCGATCTGATTGAGAAGATAACCAAGGTGCTCAACACCTACACGCCGACGAGTGCCGTGGTAATGGCACTCATCATGGCCGCCGGCATCGGCATCGTCAGCGGCATCTACCCCGCCATCCGCGCTTCCAGACTCGACCCCGTCGAAGCCCTACGCTACGAATAGAGCGCCGCCAACCGAGAACTTGCGCGTCCAGTTGGCTTGTTCCGACCCGCGACCGTTACGGAGCGGACGCCCCATCGCGCTGATTCTGCGTTTTTCGATCTCAACGAGTGTGGATGCCCGCGCCCATGATTACCGTCCCCGGACTGCCGATGTTCCGACTCACAAGCACGGTAGCCGCTTGAGCGCTTGATCGCAAACAGCCTCAGAGGACCACAACGTCGCGCGCGAAACCGGGGCGTGACACCGCCGATCAGGACACGCGACTGTGCGACGCGGGTGATTCGTCGTCCAGGAGCCAGCCTGCGACAGCGGGCACGATGGCGGCGCTTTCATGCCCGGCGTGGGGCACCGTTTGCAGAGACCACGCGAACGCGCTTCCCGAGCGACGCGCCTCCTCTTCGGCGACGGCGTAGGCGTGCTTTCCGCGTTCCAATCGGTTTTGTCCTTGCAGGTTTGCCCGGCGTGTCTGGCGGAGGTGCTTGCCGGCGCCGGTGTCTTCTTCCCCCAACACGATTCGGAGCGGCTTGCCGAATGCATTGCTCAAGTGATTCTCGACATCAAGTCCGTCCAAACCGTACGGAAAACGCTGCGAGAATGAGGCGAGCGTGTACCACCCGGCGTTCGCCGCGACCACTCGACTCGCGCGGGTCAGGCATCCGAGCAAAAGCGCCCGATGCGCGAATTGAGCTCCGGCCGAGTGGCCGTAGAGGACGTAGGATGGTCTTGTGTTCCCGGTCATCACGCGGATGTGGTCGAACAACTGCTCGATCACCGCATAGGTCCATTCCGCACGATCCGTCACTCTGTCGGAATCGTCGAGAACGCCCCCAAGGTTGTAGCGGCGAACACGCGGATAGTTCCGTGCAGAAAACTCTGGTGCAATAACGAGGCACCCGACCCTGTCGGCCTCCTCGATCCAGGGTTCCACGTAGTCTCTGGCGTTGCGTTCGGCCCCGTGCAGCACAAACAACGCCGGGCGGTCTGGATTGTGGGAGGTGGGACGATAGTAACAAACGTCGAGCGGACGGTCGTGACTTCCGCGGAACGTGAATCGTCCTTCATCGTGCGATCCATCGTGCATCAGATGAGGATCTCGGATATTTGCTTCAGGTCGCGTTCCAGGCTGTTGAACACCGGGATGCCGCCACTGACCTCGGCGAGTTCCTGAAGGGCAAGCGGTGCGCTCGAAATGACGCCTGAGATGGCATCCGGTTCCAAATGAAATCGCTCGGCGAGGATCCTGATTCCCCCGACGCAGCCGAGTGCGTCGTTCGCGCAGAATACGAGCCGGTGGATTCTGCTACGCACTTCTTCCGAGGCGAGGAGAATGGCCGTTTCGCGCTGCAGAATGCCGTCCGCTAACTCCACCACCCAGAAGTTCTTCGAGCTGTTTCCGTATCTGAGGTCGATGTGCTGAAAAACCCTGAGCAAGTCCTCTGCGGGGAGCATGTAGGTCGATGGGTAGCCGAAGTGGGTGAAGTCATTGTACACACTTGCGCCACAGTCGTTCATGTGGAGGATGTCCTTGAGTGACGCCGTTCCGGTGACTTTGGATCCTCTCACGTCGTATCCCATGGTGGATAGCGCCCAGCACGAGGCCGCCGCCGCCATGCTCTTGCCCGAGTTCATGCTGGTTCCGACCACGAGAATCATCTTCGCCCGCTTGCCCGAGCGTTTTTCCGAGTGTGTCGGGACGATAAGCGGGAAGTCGCGCGTGTTGATGACCCGTTCCTCGGCGTCGCACACGTAGCCGAGTATGCGAACGCGCGTGGGGTCTTTGAGAAGCGAGTTCTTCTGCTTGACGACGCCAACCACCCCCGACCGCGCGAGCATGTCCACTTCCGTGGCGGGCTCAGATGGAACGAACCCCTCGTAGTGGTCCGGTGCGTAACGATTTCCGAACACGAAAAGGGCCTTGCTGCCGTCGTTGAGCATGTGCACGCGCCCGTTGCGATTCTCGAGCGTGGAGTGTTGCCCGAGGCGCGTCACCTTGCCATAGACCACATCCCCGGCCTGCGGCGCCCGGTCCAGGAAGCTGTAGTACTTGATCTGGCTCTTCTTCAGCGTCAGGGCCGCGCTGGGGATGAGATATCCCGGCGGTATCTTCTTAATCATCTGCGTTGCTCCACACAGCGTCGTCCACCATCGTGCCGAGGACCCTCGACCGCGTCCGTGCGCGCCGTTTTGCCGCCACCGCGCGGCGTTTCCA
>JAJDDR010000050.1 GCA_029260255.1 Phycisphaerae bacterium | reverse complement strand
CCAGTTCAAGAATGCCATCATGGCGCTAGGCCAGGATGTTGCGATGCTGGTGGCCGACGATCCGTTGCGGGCCTTGGAGCATTTTACCGAGCTGCTGGTACAGATCGGAAAGGTCAAGTACTACCGTCCCAAGCATCGACGGCCGTCACAACCGCGGGTCACCAAACGCAAAATAAACAAATGGATCAAAGGAAGGGCGGATAGGATGATTGTTGCTTAAGTCAACAGCATTGGCATCCCCCCCCGCGGTCGACACCGGTCGCCGTCGCAGGGATTGCCGACGGTCCTCTCGCGCCAGCCCCAGGCTTGTGGGTCGCGTCGCACCGTCGCAAACGCCCGAAACCTGACCGTCGATACGGCAGTGTAGTGTCTCACAATTGATGACGCTTTCCTGAACCGAGCCGCGACCGTCACAGAGCGGTTTCTCTTTGCCGCTCCCTGACAGTCGCGGTTCTGATAAAATGCTATCTGGCTGAGGCGCTGCAGTACGCGCTCACTCAGGACTCCTTCGCCAGAGACGCCAGTGCCAGTTGGCTGCCGAGGTTCATGGATTCGAGGGCGCTGGAGGGGACGATGACCATCGAGCCTTTCTCCTTGAGACCTTCGAAGAGCATGTTCATGCCGCGCAGGTGCAGGGCGACGGGGTTGTCCTTGTAGCGCTCGGCGGCGCTGGCGAACTTCTCGGCGATCTCGGTCTCGGCCGTGCCGAGGATGATGCGGGCACGACGCTCGCGCTCGGCTTGGGCTTCCTTGGACATGGCTTGTTCCAGCTGCTGCGGGATCTTGATGTCCCGAATCTCGACCGACGAGATAGTGATTCCCCAGTCATGGGTTTTGGCGTCGAGCACTTCCTGCAACTGTTGGCCCAACTCCTTGCGGCTGTGCAGGATCTCGGCCAACTCGTTCTTGCCGATGATGTCGCGGAGCGCCGTCTGCGCGGAGTAGAGAATGGCCTGTTGGTATTGCTCGACTTCCAGGACGGCCTTTTCGACGTCCCACACGACGAAAAAGTAGATGGCATCGACATCGACGGGGACGGTGTCGCGCGTCAGCGTGGTCTCCGCGCTGAACTGGCACGCGCGGATGCGCTGGTCCACGTGGTGAGACACGTACTCGAACACGGGGATGACCCAGAAGACCCCCGGTCCGCGAAGCCCCTTGTAGGAACCGAACCGAAGGACGACGGCACGCTCCCACTGCTCGCAAATCTTCAGCGAGTTGGCTACCAGCCAGGTGACGAAGGCGACGCCGAACAGCGCCCCCCAGAACCAGAGCGTCTCCACCACGTCCGAGCGGGACCACGGGCGCCCGACGGCAAGGACGATACACAAGCCGACGGCGAAAACGGCCGCTGCGAGAATTCGCGCCTGCGGCGGCATGCGGGTGTCGTTGGTCAGTCGCGATGCTGTCATTACACAACCTCCTATTCCGAGACGGAACTTCACCTAGCGCCGTTCCGTCTGCCGATCCTGCAAGCTGTTGACGATTTCCAGGAGCGTGAATCCGAACCGGCCCGCGTCGGAGAGAATCTGATCGCAGAAGCGTTCCAAAGCTTCGGCGTGCAGAGCTTCATCTCGGGCGGCCCCAACGTCTCCGACGATGAAAGTCCCGGTGCCACGCCGGGTACGCACGAAGCCGCGAATCTCGAGCTCGCGATACGCGCGGGAAACCGTGTTCGGGTTGATCTGCGCGTCGATTGCCAACTGCCGGACCGTCCGCAGGCGTGCGCCGGGTTTCAGGCGTCCCGTCGAGACGGCCACCAGCACCTGATCCACGATCTGCCGGTAGAGCGGCACGCCGCTCCGATGATCGATCGATATCACGCTTGCTTCAATCATGGTACCGCCGGGACTCCGTCGCCTGCCTCTTTCTCCTATTGAACGCGAACGATAATGTACTAGAAAGATAGTACAACATGGATTGTCCGTTGTCAAGTCGATTATTTGGCGAATATCGGTCGGAACTTGGCCGTGGGGCCGGTACGCTCGGGTTGCGAGAGGTTGTTGCAGGCGAATTGGAGGCATTCTCTTGGGGCATCGGAGAGCGGGTGACACGCTGCGGCGTTTCTACGAAGTTCTTGACGCGGCGTTCGGCCCTCAGCACTGGTGGCCTGGCGAGACGCGCGATGAGGTCATCCTGGGGGCCGTTCTGACTCAGAATACGGCGTGGCGTAACGTTGAGCGGGCCATCGATCGGCTGAAGAGTGCCAAAGCGCTGGCACTTCGCTCGATTCGTGCGCTCGACGAGGCGGACCTGGCGGCGTTGATTCGTCCGGCGGGAACCTATCGCGTCAAGGCGAGGCGACTGAAGGCGCTCGTTTCATGGATCGACGCGAGATGCGATGGCGATTTGGATGCGTTGTTCGCCAAGGACGCCGCGCGGCTGCGTGCCGGGTTGCTCGGCGTGCCCGGCGTCGGACCCGAGACGGCCGACGCGATCATGCTGTATGCGGGGAGTATTCCCACGTTCGTGGTGGATGCCTACACGCTACGCGTGCTTCGCCGTCATTTCGTGATAGACGAGGCTGCTGAATACGATGATGTGCAGGCACTGTTTCATTGCCATCTGGATCGCGACCCGGGCGTGTTCGGACAGTATCACGCGCTGTTTGTGGAACTGGGCAAGCGTTTCTGCAAGCCGCGCGCGAACTGCGACGTCTGCCCGCTGCGTGATTGGGCTCACGACGCGTTGCTGTGATTGCCTCGGCCGAAGTCGCGGTGCCACGTGAGTTGTTCGCAGCGATCTTGGAGCGAATTCGGCGATTCGGTGTGCCGCCGCCGTTGGTGCGGCGCGAGTGATCGTCGCGATCGAGCGAAACGTTGATGATTCGAGTCGGGCACGGGTTGACGCTGCGGGGAAACGGTCCGGAGTTGTTGCTCCGGAGGCGTCAGGCGTGGGACCAGCACGATGGAGCAGCCACCCAGGGACGAATCGCGGCGAGAGAGGTCGTTTGGTTTGAACACGATCGCGGTGTGAAATCTGATAACCGGGGAATCAACGGTTTAGGGGATGAATCGGTTCCCCGTGTGCGACCGCGGTCGGGCCGCATTGCTTGGTACACGCCGGGGTCGCCCCTTGACGTGCACAGCAGGGACGGATCGTGTACGCTGGCGATTGTCGCATCCCAGCGAAACGACGGGAGCGCCCGGATTCCGAAGTGGCAATTCGGCACTTTGTGGCCATCAAGAAGGGAGATCATCCAATGCGGACCATTTCAGCAGTCGTCGGTATCACTCTGGCTGGATGTACGTTGGGTGGTCCCAACGGCGGGGTCGTCTGCACGGACATATTCGTTTACGGCGTCAATGTCACGGTCACCGACGCCGAGTCGGGCGATCCGGTCAGCGGGGCAACGCTCACGCTTACCGAAGGCGATTTCTCCGAGACGCTGATCGAAATCAACGCCGGCGCTTACGCCGGCGCGGGCGAGCGCGCCGGGACCTACACGCTGACGGTCGATGCAAGTGACTTCGTTTCGCAGACAATCCAGAGCATCGTCGTCACCGAAGACGAGTGCCACGTGATTCCGGTCAGCCGCGATGTCGTGCTGACGGAGGCGGGCGTCGGAAGCGTCCAGGTTGACGAATCGCTCCTGCGAGATTTCACTCTTCCCCTGCCGCTGTTCGAGCCCGACAGCGCGTGGAACCAGCGCGTTGAGATGGCCGCGGTCCTGCCCGAGAGCGAAGCGCAGATCCTATCGCTCTACCGCCTTCTCGTCGGCGACGTCTCCGTCCTGGTACCGCCGGTGGACCCAGTGTATTGGCCCTTCATCGTGCTGATTTTCGATGAATACACCTACCCCATCGCCCGCGCCGGGCAGGACACTCAGGATGTGTTGCTTCGTGACTACGAGGGCGGCCTCTCCTGGCCCGGACCTAAGTTCTCCGAACTCGACTTCACCGAACCCGGTGGCCCCGTTCCGGTCCCAGTGCCCGTCGGCATGGTCCGTCCGGCGGGACCGCAGCGCATTTTTTCCGACGGACATCTGATCCTCTACAATCCCGATACCCTGATCGCCTACGATTTCTGGCAGGCGACCACCGTTCTGGACGAGTTGGGCAACAGCGTCGGAGGCGGACGACCCGGCACGGTCATTTTGGAAGCCGGGGCGGTTGATTTCTTCGACGTCACGGGCCCCGGCGCCAATGCGGACGGTCTATCCAGCGCTCGGGCAGTCGGCCCCCCGCTGCTGGCTGGAATGCTCCTGCCCGAGGACGTCGAACTGGGATCGATCAACCACGCCCTCGGTTTCGCCATCCCGGGTCCGCGCAACCTGAGCAGCGACCCGTTCGAGGTATTGAAGACGGACTACTTCTACCCGGCCTCCACGACCGAAACGGACTTCTACAGCATCGACCCCGACGCGCTGGCCGCCGGGCAGCGCATCCGCATGAAGCAGACCATCGTGGACGAAGACGACCAAGTCATCGATGAGAGCGGGCTCGCCCCCATCACGCAAATGTACCTCGCCGCCATGCGCAACTACGGCGCATACCTCATCGACAACGCCGGCGGTTTCAGCTTCGAGGCTGAAGACATCCACACCGCCAACCTCCGACTCTCCGACGACGAGATCAACGAGTTGATCGGCCAACCGGCCGGCACGCCGCTCCCCACCGGACAGACCAAGTGGCAAATCGTTATCGCCAAACTCGTCGAGGATATCGAGCTGATCCCTGTGGCATCAGGCCCTTGGGGAGAATACGGAGCGGGCCTGAAAGACCCGGCCACCGCCGTGTTCCAAACCTCGAACTTCGAAGTCGTTGACCCGGCCACGGCGCCGTCCCCATAGGGCGGGCGGCGTCTCCTCAGAGAAGACCGTATCGTTACAAGTTGCCGGGGCGAATTCGAGTCAAAGGCGTGCCAAGGTCTCGCCGGGGGAGTTCCGGGAGTTCGTGTGGGTCCCCCGGACTCCTCATTTGGGCACAAATGGTGTACTTCCATTCGCCGTGAATGGCTGCGGATATCACTGACACTGCCGAGGTGCGGCACCGATCCGACTCCGGAACGTCACGCTGCCTGCCGCGAGCAGGAGCAGGCCCATCGTGACCAAGCCCCATTGGGAGGCGGTGGGGATTCCCCCCAAGCAGGGGGAGCAACCACAGTTCGTTCCAACCCCCTGCTGTGTGCCTCCCTGGCTGACACAATTGGCCAGCGTCAGCTCGGCGCACGTGTAATCGGGAAGGCAGCACGCCTCATCGGCGGGGGCGGCACTTGCGAAGGTGAGAGCAACCATCGCAAAATCGACGTACAGAGCGATCTTGTACGTATCGAATCCCGTCAGCAGTACCGTGCTGCCCCAAGGGTTCGGCGACGTATCGTAGGAAAACTCGTGACCGTAGTACCCCGTAACATCGAAGTAAATCGGATCGGCGAAAGCGTCCTCTCCGTTCAGGAGCGGCATGATCTCAATTGCGCCGCCGGCACCGGCCGTGTTGGCAAGCAGTCGGGCCGTGAACGCCCTCAGGTCGAAGACGTTGCCGTCAACCCGCCGGACGTTGATTCGAGCCTTTTGATCGGTTTGGCCTGCGGGCGGGGTCGTTATGCCCTGCGCTTCCACCCCGTCGGGCCAGGGCACGCGAACCATGCGACCGATCGGCTGCCCGGTCCCGCCGGTAAACAACTTGTCCCGCGTGTAGGTGAAAACATAACCACTGCTGCTAATGGTGTCTGACGTGACCCCCGAATCCAAAAGCGTGGCAATCTGGCAACTCTCGAAGAAGATAGTGGTTTCCGCATTGGCTGGGGTGCATAAGAGGCAGCAAGACACGACGGCAGTGACGAAGCTTGTGGCACGAGTCATAACAGATTCCTCTCCTATTGAGCCTGCCCCCATGGCAGTTGAGGGTCGACAAAGGAGGTGACAGATCGATCCAACGTGTTAAGGGGACGCGCGGGGTCGTGATTCCGTTCGACAGGAGCCACGACGATGGCGCGAACATGCTAAGGTGTCGAACCGCCGTCTCCCCTTTCGGCCGCTTCTTGCACGACGCTTCGCGGCCTGACCGGCAATTGTACCCAAACGAACTGCGGGTGCACGAGCGTTTTCCATCCGACGTCGCGGTTTCTCGCGGTTGTTCGAGGCGTTTTCGGGTGGCGGGTTCAAGCTGCCCTTTGACTGCTCGGGGTACGCGCACCGTCATTGACGAGTCACCGGGCAACCACGGCTCCACGGCATCGTATACCGCCACCCGCCATCGTGATTCGCACCCCGCCCCTGGTCGCAAAACGCTCTGCCACCCGCCGGCCGGCGTGGCTGCGAATCCCTCGCGACACCAGTTCACACCCGCGGTTACTACCATGCGGGAACGTTGCGCGCCGTGCCCGCCGCTATGAACGACACTCACGCGCCGGAGCACGAATCGACATGCCCAATCAGAACCGCGCCCGTCAGAAGCGGCCCGTCGGCATTGCAGCCCCGTTTCGTGAGCTTGCGTCCGGTCGCGGCAAATTCGGAAAGATGACCTCCGGCTGCACTGCCAACCGCATCCCCGCTGCAGCACGACTTTCCGCCCAACAGCACCCCCCAGCCGCCCCCAAGGAGGCGACGCGTTCTTCCGGACCATCGACTCCCAATCCGCCCCCCACCTCACCCTCGACCGCTCGTCCACACCTCACGTCGCCGCAAGACCTCCTAATTCGGATTTCGCGGAGTCTTAATCGTTACTGCGCGAGTATGGGCAGGGGCGTGGCGTTCGGCGGTCCGGCGATGTGGGTGAAGACGTCGTCGTACTGCCGGCGGAGGTAGTCCTCGGGCGCGCCTCCGTGGAGGTGATTCCAGGGAAAGACCTCGCCGGCCGGCCGCTCGCGGTGGGCGTAGAACGCGATGTCCACGCCGTTGTCCTGGAAGGCTCGCGACCAGATCTCATTCTTGAAGCACTCATCCCACCCGTCGAACCGCGCGCCGCTGCGCCACGCGGTCTCGATGACGGGGGCGAGTTTTCGATCGCCGCGGGAGAATGCAGCTTCCAGGATGGACCGTTCGATGTTGTGCATCTTGATGCGCACCGCGGACTTGCCGCGCGCGGGAGTGAGCGAGCGGAGGCGGCGGCGCGCATCGTGGAAGTAGTCCGCGGTCGGCTGGGCGGCCCATTGGAACGGCGTGTACGGTTTCGGAACGAGCCACCCGACCGACGCGGTGACTTTCGCCGGTCCGCCAGCGACCTCGCGCCGGAGTTGGCTGACTTCGTGGCTGAGATCGACGATGCCGTCGATGTCCTCGGAACGCTCGCCGGGGAATCCGCTCATGAAGTAGAGTTTGACGGTTCGCCAGCCGGCTTGGTAGGCGCTGCGCACGCCGTCGAGCAGTTGACCGTCGGTGACCTTCTTGCGAATGGCGGCGCGCATGTCGTCGCGTGCGGCTTCGACGGCGATGGTGAGGCCCGACTTGCGCACCGAGTTCACCATGGATGGTATGTCGCTCAGCATGCGGTCGACGCGAAGCGAGGGGAGTGAGATGCCGACGCCGCGCTCGGCGAACCGCGCGTTGGCCCGTTCGACGAGTTCGGGCAGGTAGGGGTAGTCCGCGGTGGACAATGAGAGCAGTCCGAGTTCGTCAACGCCCGTCGCGCGCCACATCTCGTCGGCCATCTCGAGAATCTTGTCGACCGAACGCAGCCCGAGCGGGCGCTTGGTGTATCCGGCGTGGCAGAAGCGGCAGCGTTGCGGGCAACCGCGCATGATCTCGATGGCGATGCGATCGTGGATGACCTCGGAGTAGGGCACCAGCGGTCGAACCGGGAAGGGCGCGTTGTCGAAGTCGAGCGTTTTGCAGCGTTCGATTCGCGACGGGATGCGGTCCGACACGGGTGTAACGGCGCGAACCGTGCCGTCATCGTTGTAGACAACGTCGTGCAGCGCGGGGGCGTAGATCCACTCGAAGCGTTCGGCCATGCTGCGAATCATCTCGCGCCGGCGGACGCCGTTGGCTTTGAGCTCCTTGTATGCGGCGAGGACGGCCTTCATCGACTCCTCGCCGTCACCGAGGACGACGAGATCCACGAAATCCGCCACGGGCTCGGGGTTGTCGGCCTGCGGGCCGCCGACGATGACCAGTGGATGCGCGTCGTCCCGGTCCGCACTGCGCAGCGGGATCCGCGCGAGATCGAGCAGCGTGAGCAGGTTGGTGAACGCCATTTCGTATTGCAGCGAGACAGCGAAAATGTCGGCGTCGGCGACGCTTCTGCGCGTGTCCCAGGTGAACAGGGGGATGCCTTTTTCGCGCATGATGCCTTCGGCGTCGAGCCAGGGGCAGTAGGTCCGCTCGGCGCACACGCCCGGCGTGTGATTGCAGAGCCAGTAGAGTATCTGGCAGCCGAGGTGGCTCATGCCGATGGTGTAGGTGTCGGGAAAGCCGATGACGACACGCACGTCGGCTTGGTCCCAGTCTCGGGGTCCGACGAGCCCGTTGATCTCCCTGCCGATGTCTTGGCTGGGCTGCCGCACGAAAGGCAGAAGTTCGTTGGAAA